>NZ_JBHGAQ010000018.1:0-104179 GCF_042610505.1 Chryseobacterium sp. sg2396
TAATAACATTCCGGATACGGAAGCTGCATTTTCAAGAGCAACTCTTGTTACTTTCGTAGGGTCGATGATCCCTGCTTCAAGCATGTTGACGTATTCGTCGGTTTTTGCGTTGTACCCGAAGTCACCTTGTCCTTCTGCTACTTTCGCAACGATTACAGAACCTTCACCGCCTGCGTTGGCAACGATTTGTCTCAATGGCTCTTCGATCGCTCTTTTTACGATTTTGATACCAGTGCTTTCGTCAGAGTTGATTCCTGTAAGGTTTTCTAAAGCAGCAATAGCTCTTACCAAAGCAACACCACCACCAGCTACGATACCTTCTTCTACCGCAGCTCTTGTTGCGTGAAGGGCATCATCTACTCTGTCTTTTTTCTCTTTCATTTCTACTTCGGAAGCAGCTCCTACGTAAAGTACGGCCACACCACCGGCTAATTTAGCCAGTCTTTCCTGAAGCTTTTCTCTGTCGTAGTCGGAAGTTGTGGTTTCCATCTGCGCTTTGATCTGGTTTACTCTTCCTTTGATCTTGCTTTCTTCGCCGCCACCGTTTACGATGGTGGTGTTGTCTTTATCGATAGACACTTTCTCAGCAGTTCCCAGCATATCCAGAGAAATGTTTTCCATGGTGAACCCTTGCTCTTCAGAGATTACGGTTCCGCCTGTCAGGATCGCGATATCTTCAAGCATTGCTTTTCTTCTATCCCCAAATCCTGGTGCTTTTACCGCAGCAATTTTAAGAGAACCTCTCAATTTGTTTACTACCAAAGTAGCCAACGCTTCACCTTCTACTTCTTCAGAGATAATTAATAGCGATTTACCTCCCTGAGCAATCGGCTCAAGAACCGGAAGCAATTCTTTCATTGAAGAGATTTTCTTCTCTACCAAAAGGATGTATGGGTTTTCTACCTCAGCCACCATTTTCTCAGGGTTGGTTACGAAGTACGGAGACTGGTATCCTCTGTCGAACTGCATCCCTTCTACAACGTCTACCGTGGTATCGATTCCTTTCGCTTCTTCTACCGTGATTACCCCTTCTTTACCTACTTTTCCGAAAGCTTCAGCGATCAGAGCGCCGATGGTTTCGTCGTTGTTGGCAGAAACGGAAGCTACCTGCTTCACTTTATCGGTAGAATCGCCTACTTCCTGAGACTGTGTTTTTAGGTTTTCAACAACTGCTGCTACGGCTTTGTCGATCCCTCTTTTAAGATCCATCGGGTTAGCCCCTGCTGCTACGTTCTTAAGACCTTCTCTTACGATAGCCTGTGCCAAAACGGTAGCGGTAGTGGTACCGTCACCTGCGATGTCGTTGGTTTTGGAAGCTACTTCCTTCACCATCTGTGCTCCCATGTTTTCTACTCGGTCTTCCAGTTCGATTTCTTTTGCCACGGAAACCCCGTCCTTCGTTACGTGAGGCGCACCGAAAGATTTTTCAATCACTACGTTTCTCCCTTTAGGACCTAAGGTTACCTTTACTGCATTTGCCAATGCATCAACCCCTCTTTTTAAAGCGTCTCTAGACTCGATATCGAATTTTATTTCTTTTGCCATTGTTTTAAGCTTTTGGCGAATAGCTGTTGGCTTCTGGCCTCAGCGATTCGCGGTTTTGATTTTATAATTTGATTTTAATTTCCGTTCAGCCTGTTCCAAAGGGCGACAAGCTTCTTTTTTAATGTGGTTAATTCTTGTAAAAGATTCTGATAATCATTTTTGTTGATGTAGTTTAAATCTTTGGCAAGAATCAATTGGTTTTCGGCTTCATTGGACGATCCCAGCGCAATATTGATGAAATTAGCAAACTCTTTATCAGAATTTCTGCCGCTGCCTTCAGAAATATTATATCCGATGGAAGCGAACGATCTTCTGATCTGAGAAGTCAACCCGAAAATTTCTTCTTTGGGAAAATTCCTGGTTGAAGTATAAATTTTTAAAGTTAACTGATGGCTCAATTGCCAAACCTCAAACTTTTTAAAATCCCTCATTCGCTGTTTTCAACGCTGGAAAGCCATTAGCCAGAAGCTATCGGCTATTAGCCAATAACCCCTAAAAGATCTCCTTCTTTTACAATTAAATAATCTTTTCCATCCAGTTTCAGTTCAGAACCGGAGTATTTTCCGTAAAGTACTTTGTCGCCCACCTGTACGGTAGTCGGTTCGTCTTTTTTACCTGGACCTACTGCCACCACGGTACCTTCCTGAGGTTTTTCTTTAGCGGTGTCCGGAATGATAATCCCTGAAGCGGTTTTCGTTTCTGCAGCGATCGGCTCGATCAAAACTCTGTCTGCTAATGGTTTAAAGTTTACTGACATAATATATTTAATTTTTTAATTATTTCTGTCTTGTATTTCCCTAATAGTATGCCATCGGCCGTCTGTGACTGAAATGGCAGAATTTTTTCGGAGGAAGTGAAATTTTGGCAGAAAAAAACCTCCGGGATTCCGGAGGTTAGGGTATGTCATTTATCTGTTGCATTTCTTATTGTAATCCTCTACCAGTTTCAGATAGGGTTCCATGCCGTATTCTGCATCGATTTTCATTTGCAGGAAATCTTCTTCGGCTTTATCTTTCGTGTTTTTGCGGATCTGCTTCTTTTTTTCTTCCTTGTCATAATACATCTGTTTCTGATCCTTGGTCAAACGCTTTTCGAAAAGCTTCATGGTTTCATTGATATCCGACTGGAACTCGGGGCAGTCTTTTGTAGATTCCTCTAATGCCTTCTTAAATTTAGCTTCCAGTTTTCCCAGGTTAAAAATATTGATCCTGTTGATGTCGAATGGAAGATAAGCATACTCGCTGTTTGCGCTTTTAAGGTAAGGGATAAATAAAGTGGCCAGGTATTTTGTAGGGGAGCCGGACATTCCCGAATTTCCGTATACCGCCACTGTAATGCCATAAAGATTCAGCTTTCCTTCCTGTTCCAGAGGTAAAATAACGGTTTTATCTAAGTCTACCACTTCATTTTTGGAATTGATGGTCCTGAGTTTCATTTTGTCGTAAATCAACCGTTCAGAGCCGTCCGTATTCAATACTATAATTCGTTTCACATCATCAATATTGATGGGCTGAACAGCAGAACCGGCCTCTTCCTTAAATTTGAATTGTTTGGTTTCATATTTCAATAGTTTCTCAATACCGCCAAAGGATTGCAGATCGGAATTATAAAATCTCTGGGACTGGAAATCCTGGAGAAATCCTTTTTTAGCTGTTCCGTTTTCCAGAATGATTTCGGCGCTCACCAATTTCTTTTTGCCAAAATAGATGTCGGATTGGGAAAAGGCAAAGACAGAAAAGATGAAACAGAATAAAACACTAAGTTTTTTCATGGGTTTTAAATTTTTATAATCTGCGTAAAGCTAAAAAAAGTACCCGGATGAGGAGTACTTTTTAATAATAATTCGTAATAAATTTAGTTTTTCTTTCCGGCTGCCTGCATCGGGTTTACTCTTCCGTTGGAAGCGCCTCTGGTGGCCCCGGCTTCTTTCTGCTTAAAGAGATCGAATTTGGAAACCTGGGTGTTTCCGCCGTCGCTGTTCCAGAAATTGTTCGAAGTATCGATGTCGGCTGTTTCCCGCATCGGATCCAGCTGGATGGATTTTAATTTCTTATCGAAATAATACGTCTTGGAAACTTTCTGCTCATTCAGCCTCCAGATCTGGGCGGAAGATTTATCTTTCAGTTTCGTTCCGTCTTCAAAGGTAAATTCAAGAATAATCGGCATGACCAGTCCACCTTTATTGGTGAAATCGATCTGGTAAGCGGTCATGTTTTTAAACTTGTCTTTTTCCTTTTGCGTTAAAGGTTCCGTTCCTTCGGATTTAAAAACGTATTCTTTCGTATTGTCCACTTTTTCCTGGCCTCTGTCGTATCGGTAGTAGAAATCCTGGGCTTCTTTATCCTTATCGACGTAGAAGGTGATGTTTTTGTCTTCTCTATTCCTGATTTTTGAAATGTCCTCGAAATCATTCTGGGCAGGTTTGTCTACTTTATATTTGGTTTCCTTGGCTTCCCTTGGTGCCGTGTCAAGATCCGGTGTGGCAATGGTGACTTTATCGATGGCGATATCCACAGGATCTGTTCCGTAGAACCATCCTCTCCAGAACCAATCGAGGTCTTCACCGCTTGCGTCTTCCATCGTCCTGAAGAAATCCGCCGGCTCAGGATGCCTGAAAGCCCATCTTTTAGCATAGGTTTTAAAGGCTTTGTCGAAAAGCTCTCTTCCCATGATGGTTTCACGGAGGATGTTCAGCCCCGTTGCCGGTTTGGAATAGGCATTCGGACCGAACTGGATGATGTTTTCCGAGTTGGACATGATCGGTTCCAGCTGGTCTTTCGGTAACTTCATATAATCGGTGATGGTCCAGGCCGGGCCTCTTTTGGAAGGGAATTTATTGTCCCACCGTTCTTCGGTAAGGTATTCCACAAACGTGTTCAGCCCTTCGTCCATCCAGCTCCATTGTCTTTCGTCGGAGTTAATAATCATCGGGAAGAAATTGTGCCCTACCTCGTGGATCACCACGCCGAGCATCCCGTTCTTGATCCCTTCGGAATAGGTTCCGTCTTTCTCCGTCCTTCCATAGTTGAAGCAGATCATTGGATATTCCATTCCATTGGCCGCTTCCACCGACTGGGCTACCGGGTAAGGATATGGAATCGTGAATTCAGAATAGGTCTTGATGGTATGCGCTACCGCTTTGGTTGAATATTTACGGTATAAATTATAGGCTTCTTTCGGATAAAAGCTCATCGCCATCACCTTGTTGTTGTTTTCAGGAATGGTAACACCCATTCCGTCCCAAACGAATTTCCTGGAAGACGTCCAGGCAAAATCCCTTACGTCATTGGCTTCAAAGCTCCAGGTTTTTCTCTGCTTGGAATGGTTTTTCTCCGCTTTTTTCGCTTCATCCAGGGTTACGATTTCCACCGGTTCCCCTGATGTTTTAGATTTGTTATAGCGTGCTAATTGTTCAGACGTTAAAACCTGGTCGTAGTTTTTACATTCTCCCGTTCCGCCGACTACATGATCTGCCGGAACGTTCATGTTTACTTTAAAGTTCCCGAAAACCAGGGCAAATTCGCCACGTCCGGTGAACTGGTGATTCTGCCATCCGTGGAAATCGCTGTAGACGCACATTCTCGGGTACCATTGGGTCATGGTGTAGAGGTCGTTCCCGTCTTCGGCAAAGTTTTCATAACCGCCGCGGCCGCCCATTTTGATCCGGTTCGGGATGTTGTAGTTCCAGTCGACTTTGAAGACCAGCTTTTCTCCTTTTTTCAAAACCTTTGGAAGGTCGATCCGCATCATGGTTTTGTTCACCGTGTATTTCAGCGGTGTCCCGGAAGCGTCGGTTACTTTTTCAAGGTTTACTCCATAGCCGTTGTCGGCAGCAGGAACTTCCGTCGGGCGGAGCTGCTGGTCATTGGAAGCCTTAGGAAGGGTAGAGGAGGAAGGAAAATCCGCCTTTTTCACTGTCGACTGTTGGTTTTCATCCAGTTGGAGCCAGATGTAATCCAGGTCGTCCGGCGAATTGTTGTAATAGGTAATGGTTTCCGAGCCCTTCAGGTTCCTTTTGTCTTCGTCAAGGTAAGCATTGATGGTATAATCTGCCCTGTTCTGCCAGTAGCCGTGGCCCGGTGCCCCGGAGGCTGTTCTGTAGATATTGGGTGTAGGAAGAATGGTTCCCAGCTGTTCGAACCGGTTTCCGTGGTTGCTGCCCGGATTGTTCTGGATATTCTGTGCGGTGAAACCTGTATATGCAAATACAGAAAGGGAAAGTATGGCAACTTTTAGTTTCATAACCGAAATTTGTTTAAGGATTTTCAAATATAATGATAAGTAGCTGAAAAACCGGAAATGTTTCAGCGTTAGAACGGAATTCTTTCCAATGTCATTTTCAGGGATAGGGCAAAGACTCCCGAAGAGACAAACAGTACCCAGTCTTTTTGGTTTACCTTGAATATTTTAAGCAAAATAAATAACACGATCAATATTCCGAAAACAATGGCAATCTGCCCGAGTTCCAGTCCGATATTGAAGCCTAATAACGGAACGGCCAAGCTCTGGCTTTTGGAAATCATTACCCTGGCTGTGTTGGCAAATCCCATACCATGGATGAGGCCGAAAACCAGGGCTAAATAATAATTGGCTTTCATCAGCGTCTGCTTCTTGTTCTTCATCAGGATATTATCCAGTGAAGTTAAAACGATGGTCAGCGGAATCAGGAATTCCACCCATGCTGAATTGATCCTTACGATATCAAAGGTGCTTAAAGCCAAGGTAATCGAATGGCCGATGGTAAAAGCCGTGATCAGAATCAAGATCTTTTTTAAGTCGTTAAAGGAATAAACGGCGATCAAAGCCAGTACAAAAAGCTGATGGTCAAGCGCGTCGAGTGAAATAATGTGTTCCCAGCCCAGATTGAGGTAAAATAAAAAATCCTGCATATTCTAAATCATTTATCGAACTGCGATGATACAAAATTTATTTTAACTTTGTGTAAAATTAAACGGTATGATGGTCAATATAGAATTGGAAAATACGGCAGATTTCGTATTTATAAAGAAACTTCTGGAAAATATAAAAGGCATTAAGTCGGTTTCTGTAGCGCAAGATGATGAATTGTATGAAGACGGTACCCCAAAATGGTTTATCGAAAAGCTGTCTGAATATGCTGATCGTCTTGAAGAAAAAGATATGATTTCTGAAGAAGAGTTTTTTGCAAACGCCAGAAAAAAAGTATGCGAATAAAGTAAATGTCAATTTAAAAGTACTGTGTTTTTATTACTGTAATATCTGAACTAACATCGTATAATTTGTTTAATTTTTTTAAGATTGAAGTGATGAATTTAACCATAGAAATAGATAAAGAACACTATTCATTTATTAAAGAACTTCTGGAAAGACTGGAAGGCGTAAGAATTGTGAAAAGCGATTACGAAACCATAGAAGGTCTGCCTGCACATGTTTTTGACAAAATTGAAGCCTACGGGGAATCTCTTAAAGATGAAGATATGATCTCTAAAAAAGAGTTCTTTACGTTTATCGATGAAGAAATATGCAGGTTGAATTCTCAGAAATAGCCAGACAAACATTATTAGAAAATATTGAGTTTCTCAATAAAGTGTGGACCAGACGAGAAATTACAGTTTTTTTGAATGATGTTAAAAAAATTACCGATGATCTGGAAAACGGAAAATATCTGCAATTTGAAAATTCATCCTGTAAAACCAAAAGTGTTTTAATAGGTAAAAAACACGTGCGGATGTTCTTCAGGAAAGAAAATGAGGATCTGATCAAAGTCCTTCTCTTCTTTGATATGCGGCAGGATCCGCAAAAACTCCTAGATTTGTTGTCATGAAAAAACTCCTTTTCTTTTTTTCGGTCTTGTTGGTATTTTTCTCTTTTACCGGAGCGAAGCATCCTTATCATGTAGGCTCGGTGGAAATCAATTACAATCAGAAGTCCAAAACCTTTGAAGTTACCGGACGTTTTTTTCTGGATGACCTGGAAAATGGCTTGAATACCAAATACGGAAAATCCCTGCATTTCAACGATCCGAAATTCAAAGCCCAGCTCAACGAATCCCTGAAAAACTACGCCGCCGAATATTTCAAGCTGAAAGCCAACAACAAATTCCTGAACGTAAATTATGTAGGTTACGAGGAAGACCATGAGTCCGTCAACATCTATCTTGAATCGGAAAAGATCGAAGCGCCCAAAAAAGTAGAAGCCGCTGTGAGTTTCCTGTATAATTTATTTGACGATCAGATTAATATCGTTCATATCATCGTGAACGGTGAACGGAAAAGTGAAAAGCTGACCTACCCAAACCGCTATCTTTTTCAGCAGTTTTAATCAGTTTCCATTTGTAGCAAGGCATGGATGCCTTTGGCATGCTCCATGAGATTGGGAAAAAAATCGTCATAACATTCCTGAAGGAAATTCTTATTTTTCAGAAAAACTTCATGAACGGGAATATCCGCATTTAAATATTTAGCTTTATTAAGAACATTCCGCATACTGTAGCCGATGTTTTTCTCGTAACGGTAGTTGTACAGCCAGTCGCCTTCCTCCATCTTTTCCAGCATTCTCCTGAAATTTTCGGGCAGGTACTCCTGGTGTTGATTCAGGACCCGATATACTTTTAAAGAATGGTTTTTCCAGCCCTGCAAGGAATGTAATTTCATATCATTGGCTACAAAATAATCCATCGAAACATCCACAAAAGCCCCTGCATACAACCTTACCAGAGGCGCAAACACCTTTTTTGCTTCATGAATGGCCGGATGGGCATCCGTAAACGTATCAATCGCCCGGTGCATCGTGATTCCGTCCCGGATGTCTTTCGGGAAAGAAAACCGGTCCCTGTTCCGGATGAAATCCTCCAGAAACTGACCGACAATCTGCCCGTCGGTAAAGGTAAGGAAAGAATGCGCAAGGTAATTCATTAGGTAAAAATAAGAAAAATAACGATGTTAGAGCTCCAAGCTCTAACATCGTTATCTTAGCAGCGCTAGGATCTCTTCTACTGCCAGCATCAGATCATCAATCCCATTGCAGATTTTAAACAACGACGAATACCGGTATCCTTCAACATTTTGCGTAATCGCGTGTTTAAGCGGATTGTTATGGATATACCGGATTGTATTGACTAACTGGTCTTCAGACGTAATTAACTTTCTCCTGAATGGTAATTCAAACAATTTTCCCGTTCTTCCGAAATGTTTGTTGATGGCTTGGGTGTAGCTGTTGAAGGTATTTGAAAACTGCTGGCTGATGATTTTGGAAACCTCGGTTTTGCTTTTTTCCGGAAAGGCCTGCCGTATTTCTTGTTCCGGTTTTATCCGAATCAGAAAATGGAAGTGGTTCCGTAGAAGACAATAGGCATACACTGATGCGATGGGTGCAATTTTACGGCGCATCAGGGAAAGGAAATAATGGTAATTCTGATCGGTGAAGAACAACCTTTGTCCGTTGATTCCTCTGTTGAAAACATGGTAGAAGCATTCTGCCTCTAAAGGGTAAACATTTTTTTTCATAAGTGTGTTTTTTTTAACGGTTGGCAAAGGTTTTTAGAGCTTAAAGCCCTAACAACCTAGAAGAGGCGTTCGTGGAAATCTTCGATCTTGCTTACTTCTTCGATCTTGATCCCGAATTTTTTCTTCGGAAGCTTATTCAGATTGGAAATAAAAATTTTCTCGTAGCCTAACTTTTCTGCTTCGGTAATTCGTTGTTCGGCTTGGGCAATCGGGCGGATTTCTCCGCTGAGGCCGATTTCTCCCGCAAAACAGTAATGTTCGGAGATGGCAACATCATCATTAGAGGAAAGGATGGAAGCCACGACGGCCAAATCCAGTGCGGGATCATCGGTTTTGATTCCTCCGGTGATGTTCAGGAAGACATCTTTGGCACCCAGTTGGAAGCCTGCTCTTTTTTCTAGGACAGCGAGAAGCATATTGAGCCTTTTGGCATCAAAACCGGTAGAACTTCTTTGCGGGGTTCCGTATACGGCAGTACTTACCAAGGCCTGGATTTCCAGAAGCATCGGTCGGTTTCCCTCTAGGGTTACGGCAACTGAATTTCCGGAAAGTTCCTCAAATTTTTTGGTGATGAGAATTTCGGAAGGGTTTTTAATTTCCTTTAATCCCTGGGAAACCATTTCATAAATTCCGATTTCGGAAGTAGACCCGAAACGGTTTTTATTGGCCCTCAATAATCTGAAAAGGTGATTCCGGTCGCCGTCGAAATTCAATACGACATCCACCATGTGTTCCAGAACTTTCGGTCCGGCGATCTGGCCGTCTTTGGTGATGTGTCCGACTAAAAACACGGGAACATTGTTTTCCTTGGCATATTTAATAATTTCGTTGGAGCATTCCCTGATCTGGGAAACGGTTCCCGGCGAGCTTTCGATAAGCTGTGATTGTAAGGTTTGAATAGAGTCAATAATCATGAAATCCGGCTCCAGTTTTTGGGCTTCATGAAGGATTTTTTCAAGATTGGTTTCTGTAAAAAGGAAGCAGTTTGGATTTTGGATATCCGTTAATCTGTCGGCTCTCATTTTGATCTGGGACGCACTTTCTTCCCCTGAGACGTAGAAGATTTTCTTTTTCATTTTCAGGGCCAGCTGAAGCAACAGGGTAGATTTTCCGATTCCGGGTTCTCCGCCGATCAGGGTAACAGAACCTAAAACGATTCCGCCACCTAGCACCCGGTTCAGTTCTTCGGAAGGCGTCTTGATCCTCGGTTCCTCACTGGTTTCAACCTCAATGATATTGATAACGTTCTGTTTCGATTTTGAAAAGGGCGGGGTTTTGTGGGAAGAAGGTTTTTCCACGATTTCTTCCACCAAAGTATTCCACTGCCCGCAGCTTTTACATTGTCCCATCCATTGGGAATACTGGGCGCCGCAATTCTGACAGAAATATGCTGTTTTTAATTTTGCCATCCTGCGAAGTTCTGAAATATTTTTTAAGTGTCAATGCTATAAATTTTTAAATTTGTCTAAAAATTAACCATGAAAATTTCAAAAACTACAATTTTTTTCTTCGGTATATTTGTCGGACATTTTATTATTTCTCCTATAAAAGATGGGCGTGCAAAAATATTATTCGATAAATTGACGGATTCGAAAACAGGATTTAAAGATGATAATAAAAAAAGGTAGTCGGTGTGCCAGATATTTATCACAATAAATCTAACGGCGATGATGAATCATCAGAATATTCCAGATCTAATACAAATAACAGATCTAACCAGATAAATCGTAATAATGATTCTTACTGGCAGAGCAGAGGATATAGTGAAAGGCCTTATGACAGGCAGAATGACAATGGTGGAAATAGCGGATATTCTCAGGCTGAATTGGATAATCATGCTAATCAAATGAATCCTAACAATGAGGCGTATCATTCAAGCCGGGGAAAATAACCGAAATAATCTCGTTATATCAGAAACTAACATACATCAATTTTACGTTATAGGAACTGGTTTATATTTGTATTAAAATTTAATCTGAAATATTATGAAAAAAGTATTCTTAACCTTTGTATTGGCACTGTTCAGTGTGGCAATTTTTGCACAGACGGCATGGAAAGTGGATCCGATGCATTCCTCCGTAAATTTTAACATCAAACACATGGGGATCAGTTTCGTGCAGGGGAGATTTGACAAGTTTGACGGAAAAGTCGTAGCAGCGGCCGATAACCTGAACAATGCTGAATTTTCTTTTTTTGTTGAGGTAGGCACCATCAATACCGGTGTTGAAATGAGGGATAAGCATCTGAAAAGTGCGGATTTTTTCGATGCTGAAAAATTTCCGAGAATGACTTTTGAATCCGGTTCCATTACGAAAGATAAAAACAATACCTATCTGCTGAAAGGAAAACTCACGATTAAAGATGTAACGAAGGAAATTAGCGTTCCGGTAACTTTCGGAGGGGTTACCAAAAACCAACAGGGAAGGGAAGTGATGGGATTCCAGACATCATTTAAAGTAAACCGTTTGGATTATAATATTAAATACGACCCAACGGGAGCCGGTGTGGCAAAAGACGTTGATGTTAACTTATATTTTGAATTGATTAAGCAATAGTTTTATAATATTGTGTGTGTAAAAAGGTTTCTAATATCAGAAGCCTTTTTTTGATTATTTTTGCTGAAAGTTTACTGCGTGAAAAAACATATTCTCAGGTTTCTTATTCTGAGTAGCGTTGCATTTTTGTTGAGTTCCTGTATTTCTGATGAAGAAAGCCGGAGCCAAACAAATTCGGGATTCGCGGGGGAATGGACCGGAAGTTTCACCGGAGATTTTTCAGGAGCCATTAATTTTACGGTTTCTAAAAAAGGCATGATTGAAGGAGCGCTGATGTTTTCCCCTAATAATAATTCCGAAACTTTCGGCGGCTATGTCAACCAGAATGGTAAATTTGATTTTAATACAAAAAACAACTTTCTCTTTTCAGGAATTTTGCTGAAAGAAAAGAACTCTTCGGGACAGTGGCATGGAAACGCTTCAGGGTCGCCCTCTTCAGGTTCTTTCAGTATTAAAAAGAAATAATTTTCTCTGGTGAATTCATTTGATTTGAAGGTGATCCAAATTCAGACTGAGATTAATCCGTAACAAAATTGCTTTGTATTTCTTTTTCCCATAACTTTGCACAAACCTAATCTAATGAGTAAAAAGAATACTAAGTACATCTTTGTGACAGGAGGTGTGACTTCATCTTTGGGAAAGGGAATCGTTTCTGCTTCTCTGGGCCTTCTACTAAAATCACGTGGCTTCAACGTAACCATCCAAAAGCTTGATCCTTACATCAACATCGATCCGGGAACCTTGAATCCGTATGAACATGGAGAGTGCTATGTAACCGAAGATGGTGCGGAGACGGATCTGGATTTAGGTCATTACGAGCGCTACCTGGATGCGCCGACTTCCCAAAACAATAACGTTACCACAGGGAAAATCTACCAGACGGTAATTGAAAAGGAGAGAAAAGGAGATTTTTTGGGGAAAACGGTTCAGGTAATTCCTCATATCACGAACGAAATCAAAAGAAGGATTAAAATTTTATCCAAACAGAACTACGATATCATCATTACGGAGATCGGGGGAACTGTGGGCGATATTGAATCTCTGCCTTATATCGAAACCGTTCGTCAGCTGAAATGGGAACTGGGTGAGAAGAATTCAATGGTTATTCACCTTACTTTGTTGCCCTACCTGGCTTCAAGTGGAGAATTAAAGACAAAACCTTCCCAGCATTCCGTTCGTCAGCTGATGGAAAGCGGAATCATGGCTGATGTTTTGGTTTGCCGTACCGAACATAAAATCCCTAAAGACCAGAGGGCAAAACTGGCGCAGTTCTGTAATGTTCCGTTAGACAATGTTATCGAATGTAAAGATCTGGAGACCATCTACGAAGTTCCGATGTATCTTCAGAAGCAGAACTTTGATGATGTGGTCCTTAAAGAACTTGATCTGAAAAGTGACAAGGATGCAGACCTTAAAGAATGGAAAACGTTCCTGAAGAAATTCCAGAATCCTAAAAAATCGGTGGAGATCGCTTTGGTGGGAAAATATATTTCTCTACAGGATTCCTATATCTCAATTGCCGAAGCTTTTAAACATGCCGGTGCGGATCAGGAAACTGAAGTGAAGATCAGATGGGTATACAGCGGAGATCTTACGAAAGAAAATATAACGGAAACTTTAGCCGGTGTAAACGGCATCTTGGTGGCACCAGGATTCGGGGACAGAGGGATTGAAGGAAAAGTGCTGACGGCTCAGTATGCCCGGGAAAATAAGGTTCCTATGCTGGGGATCTGTCTGGGAATGCAGATCATGACGGTAGAATTTGCAAGGAATGTTTTGGGCTATTCCAAGGCCAATTCCATGGAATTCGATACTTCAACAGAGCATCCTGTAATTTCATTGATGGAAGAACAGAAAAATGTAGTGGATAAAGGCGGAACAATGCGTTTGGGAGCATGGAAATGTTCTCTGAAAAACGGTTCCAGATTAAATGATATCTATGGAGCTAAAAATATTACGGAAAGACACCGTCACCGGTACGAGTTCAACAGCGAATATATCGGAGAATTTGAGAAAAACGGCTTCCTGGCTACCGGAACAAACCCTGAAACGGGATTGGTAGAAGCTCTGGAGATGCCGGATCATCCGTTCTATGTAGGAGTGCAGTACCACCCGGAATATAAGAGTACGGTTTATACACCACATCCTTTGTTTATTGCTTTTATAAAAGCATGTGCCCAGAAATAAAGTAAACAAAAAGTAAAAACGTCATATAAAACTCAGGCTGAGAATAATCAGCCTGAGTTTATTTTTTGAGCCATGCAATGGTTTCTTCAAATACCTGTTGCCAATGGTTTTCATTTTCATTATTTGCTTGAGTATGCCTTTCGAAATTATGACTCATAAGAGGATAGACTTGAAAACTGAAATTTTCTTTACCCGCCAATCTGAATCTGATTATATCATTGCTGAATGCAACACCGATATCGTTGCTGCCATAGGCTATCAGAACCGGTATTTTTATCTTTTCCAATTCAGTAAAACTTCCGGGGATTGTAAAGGTTTTGTACGATCGCAATGACAGAGCATCTAATGTATCGCCAAATCGGGTTCTGCGTATAAGCTGATGATAGGAGAGATACTCCTGTTCTATTTTCTTGTCTAAAGTACTGTCTTGTCCTGAGATTTCTTCATATCGCATCCTATTGATACTTTCCTCATATCTGCCAAAAAGATTCACTGATAAAACGGCAATTTTCCTAATCTTTTTATGGCGTATATGTAACGCGACGCGTCCTCCCTGTGAATGTCCGATCACGTAAATATTTCTGATTCTTTTGTCTTTTGCATAAATTTTTGTTAGCAGATTTACTTCATCGGATAAATATTTCAATGTATTATACTTGAAATATGACGTTAAAATTTTCGGATCATCAACCTTAAAGTTATCGTCTAAATCTTTAAAATGTTGATAAACGGAAATTTTCGGTTTTGAAATAACGACAAAAATATTTTCCCGGGATAATTGTTTAATATCGAATGGTAATAAAAGAAACTTACCGTTATCATCTTCTGAAATTAAAGGGGATGGATCAGAACCCTGCAAAAAGAAGATCAGATCTTTTTTTCTGCTGGACTCAGGATCTTTCGTTATTTCCAAATAGTTAACCGAATCATGTTTTACCGGAATTCTTTTATGGAAGAGAGTTAAGGAATCAATGGAATATTTTTTAACCAATTGCTGTCCATGGATAGGGATAAGAAATGAAATATATAAAAGAATAAAAAATTTATAAATATCTGTTTTCATTGTATTTCTGTATAAGTCTCTGATTTCATCATGTCAATCCTGCTAAATTAATCTTTTTAATAAAAGGATTTGTTGAATTTTATGCTTTTCATGGTTTATCTGAAGAAGTAAATTTAAATCTCATGCGTCTCATCATACACCTCTACTAATTATTTTCATCCTGAGTTTATTATATTGTGATAGAGTGGAGTATAGAGTTTTGATAAAAAAACAGTATTTTTGTCGACTTAAATCAGGTACATGAAATGATGTACAGAAAAAGATAAAATTTAATTAAAGATAAAATGCAACAGAACAACGGACTCGATAAAAGTCAGATTATCAGTTTTGCGGTTTTATGTTTGGTTCTATTCGGATTCATGTTTTATTTCCAGAACAAACAGTCGAAAGAGGATCAGATCAAAGCTGAGCAACAGAAAACCGAGCAGGTGAAGAATGCCGTAAAACCCACTCAGGCAAACAATATCAATCCTAATGTAACGCCGAATTCCATTCAGACTGCCACTTTGGCGAACAATGTACTGAAACTTGAGTTCAATAGCCTGGGAGGACAGGTCTCTAAAGTGGAACTGGTAAAATATAAAGCCTACGATCACAAAACAGATCAGGCAGATATTCCGCTGTATCTGATCACGAAAAATAATTCGAATTACGGATTTCAGTTTAAAGACAAGACCGGAAAAACCATCAATACAAAAGATTTGGTTTTTGCTCCGGTTATAAATGGAAATGTGGCTACTTTAACCGCCAATTATAACGGCGCAACCATTCAGTTTGTCTATACCCTGAATAACAATCCGAAAGCGGAACTGAAAGACCAGTATGCTTTAGATTTTAAAGTAAGAACACAGGGGCTTTCAAAAATTACCGCTGATAATAAAGCGGATTTCATCTGGGACTATAGTGTCAGAAATCTTGAAAAGGGTAGGGCACAGGAACAGTCCCACTCCGAGTTCTCCTATGCATTTAATAATTATAAAGATTATGACTATGACGGAAGAACGACGATGGATGAAGAAAAGGAAACTCTTAACTGGATTGGCGTTAAGCAACAATTCTTTGCATCGGTGATCGAATCCAAAACCGGATTTACCCAAAGCAAAGGAAACCAGGAAGCCATAGAAGAAGGTGAGTACCTGAAAAAATTAAACTATGAAGGTTTTGTTCAGATGACCGGCAGCGAACTGAATCAGGATTTTACCTGGTACTTTATGCCGTTGGATTTACCTTTGTTAAAATCTTACGATAAAAACTTTGACGAGATTCTTCCGCTGGGCTGGGCATTTATCGGCTGGATGAACAGAGGATTCTTTATTCCTATTTATAACTTCATTGCCTCTTGGGGATTAACAGCGGGCTGGGCCATTTTCGTACTAACGATTTTAGTTAAATTGATTTTGTCGCCAATTATGTACAAACAGCATAAACTGAGTGCGATGATGAGGGTTATCCGTCCGGAAATTGATGAGGTGAATGCCAAATTCAAAGATGCCGACCCTATGAAGAAGCAGCAGGCAACAATGGAAGTGTACCGAAAAGCAGGCGTGAACCAAATGGCGGGATGTCTGCCGGCGTTGGTACAGATTCCGATCTTCTATGCCTTATTCCGTTTCTTCCCGAACTTTATTGATTTAAGAGGAAAAGGGTTCTGGTTTGCCAAGGATTTAACGGCTTATGATGATCTTATCAAATTACCTTTCAAAATTCCGTTCCTTGGCGATCATTTAAGTGTTTTCGCTTTGGCGTGTACAGTAGTGATTTTGATCTATACAATTATGACCTCCGGAAACATGCAGCAGCCGCAACAGGAGGGGATGCCAAATATGAAAGTATTGATGTATATTTTCCCGGTGACGTTCTTATTCTTCTTAAATACTTCAGCTTCCGGTCTTTCATGGTACTATTTCGTGTCGAATGCGATCAACATTCTGATCATTCTTGTGATTAAATATGTGATTCTCGACGAAAAGAAAATCCATGCACAGATTCAGGCAAACAAAGAAAAGCCGAAGACTGAGGGCAAGTTCCAGAAAAAAATGCGGGAAATGATGGAAAAAGCTCAGCAACAGCAAACCTATCAGGAGCAACAGAAAAATAAAAAGAAATAAATTATTTTTTTTCATTAATAACAAAAAATCCGTCTCACAATTGAGGCGGAATTTTTTATATATGTAATAAGGTATATAAAATCTATACAGGCTTAATCATACTTCAGCCTGAATGACTGTCTATGGTATTTCGTGGGACCAAATTTAATTAATGCTTCCTGATGTTTTTTGGTAGCATAGCCGAAATTGGTATCCCATCCATACTCAGGATGTTCTTCATGAAGTTCGATCATCAGCTGGTCCCGATAATTTTTTGCGAGAATAGAAGCGGCGGCGATCGAGAGTACTTTTGAATCACCCTTGATGATGCATTCATGGGGGATGAAATTATACGGATGAAACCTGTTGCCGTCAACAAGAATCAGCTCTGGCCGGGTAATCAATTGGTCGAGTGCCCGGTGCATTGCATGAATGCTGGCATTCAGAATGTTATGTTCGTCAATAAAAGCCGGAGGAAGTTCTGCAATGGCATATTCTTTAACATTGTCTTTGATATAGCCATCGAGATCCATCCTTGTCTTAAAATTAAGTTTTTTTGAATCATTAACTAAATTTTGGTTAAAGTTTTCATCTAAAATCACAGCAGCGGCTACCACAGGACCGCATAAACAGCCTCTTCCTACCTCATCACAACCCGCTTCAACATAAAAAACAGACCATTTTTTTATTAAATTCATAATTATTATAAAATATGAAACATTTAACTATGCAATATTAAATATTTTTAACAAAATATTTGGTTACTTTAAGAAAGTTTTACATATTTGCAAATAATAAAAAATAATCAATTTAAATATGAAGAAATTAACAGCAAGTGTTTTACTGGTAGTTTTATCATCTTCCTTCGGGATCGTGAGTGCACAAAACCGAGACACTCTCAGAACACAAGATATAACTGAAGTAGTTATGACTGGTGCAATGAACAGAAAAATGAAACTTGACGCTTCTACTACATCAGCTGTTGTGGTCAGTAAAGAAAAACTAACACAAGCGGGAGCACCAAATGCTCTTGCAGCTTTACAAAGTAAAGTTCCAGGCCTTACTATCAATAAGACAAATAATGGCGTAGACGGAACATATGATATTAAAATTAGAGGTACAAGAACATTAACAGGAAATACTTCTCCATTAATTGTAATTGACGGTGTTGTTTCTACAATGGCGATTTTTCAATCAATTCCTTCGGATCTGATCGAATCTGTTACTACATTATTAGGTCTGCAAGGTGCTGCTCTATATGGTTCTCAAGGGGTAAATGGAGCTATCGTTGTAACTACTAAAAAAGGAAGTGGTTCAAGAAAGCCACGAGTTAGCTTTAATAGCAATGTAGAATTTGATAATGTTCTATTTGTTCCTAAAAGACAGAATCAATACGGTCAAGGTTGGGCTGGTAACAGAATTCATGTTGAAAATGGTGCTTGGGGACCATCTTATTCAGATCCCGCTTATGCTGGACAAAATGTAGCTATCGGTGTCCCTTTTTATGATGTAAATGGAGATGGTAAGATTACCGTAGATCCAAATGGAGATGTACCAGCAGCAGACGCGGCATCAAGTATTTATGCACCTTACGCTGCAAGAGGTAAAGATAATGTTAAAGAGTTTTTCCAGACAGGTTTAAATCTTAATAATACATTAACGGTTACTGGAGGAAGTGAAGGTGCTTATGCAGGCTTGACTATCAATAGACAAGATAGGGAATTTATTATAGCAGACGATAAATTGAAAAAGACTTCCATTAATCTGAATGGAGGATTTAAATTGGGGAAACTTACATTGGATGGTAGTATGACCTATATCAATCGATCTGTTTCAACAACATCTGCTGATTTATATCCCAATTTATTACAGTCTTCTGCGGAAATTCCAATTACTTCTTTTGCAAATAGTCCTCATGCTTATGGATGGAATATGTATTATCAAAATCCTTATTGGACAATTAAAAATATAAGGTCAAATTCCAAGCAGGATATATTTACGGGAACTATTTCATTAGGATATAAAATTAATGATCATATCTCTTTTACAAATAATGGAAGTGTACAGGTTACTTCCACTGATGCTATGGGATATAATAATGGTTATATTGCTTCTGCTGCTACAGCAGTTCCATTTATTACTTCTAATGGTACTTCTGCTGCTGTAAGTGGAATTACTTCCTCTTATTCCCAATCCAACTCTATAAATCGTTATTTTTATAATGATATAATGGCTAATTTCAATTATGATCTTACTAAAGACATAAATATGAGATTAACTGTTGGCCATAACGTACAGCAGACTGAAGGTAAAATTACTTCTGTAAGTGGTACAGGAATTAAAATTCCTGGAATTTATCAATATTGGAACTTAACGAATCTTACAATTCCTTCAAATCTAAATAATACACGTTCTATCAATAATAGATATGCATTTTTTGCAAATCTAGATTTATCTTATAAGGATTATTTAAATTTAAATGCAACAGGAAGATATGAAAGTACGTCAAAATTACAGCATTCAGACCAGACAATAGATAGTCATCCTCATTATTTCTATAATTCGGTTGGGGTTTCATTTATGCCATTGAAAGCTTTTAATGTTGAAAGTGAAGTGCTGAGTAGATTAGTTGTGAAAGGCTCATATACTCGTGTAGGAAATGATCCTGTAAATACATATGGCATTGAAGATACAGCTGTGTTAGGACCTGGTTATCCATCATATTCACAGGGTGCTATTAGCTTTGTACATAATCAAACACCAACTGAAACTAATATTCGACCGGAAATTGTAAGCGCAAATGAAGTTACAGTAGGTTTAGGATTCTTGAAGAACAGAATTACTTTAGATGCAAGTGCATATATTCAGGAAACCAAAGATTTGATAACTAATCAAACTACATCAACTACTACAGGTCTTAGATACACACCAATCAATGTTGGAGATATTAAAAACAAAGGTGTAGAGGTTACTTTAGGAGCGACTCCAATTAGAACACAAGATTTCTCTTGGGATCTGAATTTAGGTTGGGTTATGCAAAGAACAAAAGTTTTGAAACTTGCTAACGGACAAGATGAAGTTAATCTTTCTACAGGTGGATATGCTGGTATTTATGCTGTTGTAGGGGAAGATTTCCCTATTTTAAAGGCTACAGCTTATGAGCGAGATGATCAAGGAAGAATTATTATTGATCAAAACACGGGGAATCCACTGTATACCAATACTTATAAGAGTTTTGGTAGGGTAACTCCTAATTATACTTTGAATTTTAGTACTAACTTTAAGTATAAAAACTGGGGTCTTTACGCTGTAATGGATTATAGAAATGGTGGAAAATTATATTCTGGTACAATGCAGGGAATGGCATTTTCTGGTCAATTAGAGCAATCAGCTAGTTTTGATAGAACACAGGGAGGATATATTATTCCTAATTCCGTTTATCAAAACTCTGCGGGTCAGTACGTAGCGAACACATCTATTAAATCTGGAGGTACATCGTATGCCGATTTACCTAATTACTATGGTGGAGTTTACAGTGTAATAGGTGAAAATTTTATCATCAGTGGTACTGCTTTTAGAGTGAGAGAACTTGGAATTTCTTATGCATTAGGTTCTGATACGGCTAAATCAATTGGTTTAACAGGATTAAGCTTTAGTGTGTATGCTAGGAATCCATTTTATAAATTTGCGAAAGATAATAAAGGATATGCAGATCCGGAAGCTTCTTTTACAACTGGAAATATTCAAGGTATAACCAATTCAAACCAATATCCTTCTACAAGAACAGTAGGAGTTACGACTACAATTAATTTTTAATTAAAAAGAATATAATGAAAAAGATATTAATACCCATTTTCGGGGCAACGTTATTGTTTTTTAACTCATGTAGTAATGATTACATTGATGTTAATAATGATCCTAACAGTGCATATAATAATCAACTTACACCAAAGAACAGGCTTGCAGCTGCAGAAACAACTGTTTTTGCCACTCAAGCTGTAACAATGAATAGATTTGGAAATCTAATGATGAATGCTTGGGCTGGTAATATTTACCGTTATGCATCTCCTTTTAGTGAAGAATATCAAATGGTCGCAAATTCAACATTCTATAATGAAATTTGGGATAATTTGTATTTAGGAATTTCTAATTATCAGGATATTATTGATAGTCCAGTAGCAGCTCAATATCCTCACCATGTAGCTATTGCTAAAATTATGAAGGCATATTATATGCAAATGATTGTTGATCTTTATAACAATGTTCCTTATAGTGAAGCATTTAAAGGGCAGAAAAATCTACATCCAAAATATGATTTGGGTAAGGACGTTTACAAAGGATTGATGACTGAGTTAAATCAAGCATTAGTCCTACTGAATCAAACACCTACAAACTCATCATTTGCTGTTGCCACAACTGAAGATCCTATCTTTTCTGGAGCAATGACTAATTGGAGACAAATGGCTAATACAGTCAAATTAAAAATGCTGGTAAGACTATCTAACTGTACAGATGCAGAAGTCTTGACTTGGAGAAATGCGGAACTGACAGCAATGGCTCCTTTGGTAAGTAATTCAGCTAACTTTATTTCAGCCGACGTTAGAATCCAGCCTGGATATTTAGCTAGTGCTGGTCTGCAAAATCCATATTATGGTGCATATAGCTACATTAATTTGGCTGGAAATGATTATGGTGCAAATTTCCAACTTATATTTGGTTCTGAGCATATTATTAATACTTTGAATGGAACATTAACTGGAGTACCAGATGCTAGAATTCTAAGATTATTTTATGCAAATGGGTTAGGATCGGGTAATCTTGCATTGGCAAATTATGTAGGACAGCCTCAGGGAGGATCTCAGGTTAGCGGAGTTGATGAAAGTGTTTTTGCCACATTAGGAATATTCGGAACTGCATATGGTTCAGGTCCTACTAACCCTTCTGCAGCAGCGGGTTATATAATGACTGTTTCTGAAGTTAAATTCTTACAAGCTGAAGCTGCAACAGTATATCCCACAACAATGACATTCAACGCTCAAACGGCATTTAATGATGGTATTACGCAATCATTTTTAACGTTTGGGAATACAGCTGCGCAAGCAGCATCTTATTTAAATAATATTGCTTCAAAACCTGGTATCGGATGGCCGGCATCTACAAATAAGATTCAAGCTATTCAATATCAAAAATGGATTGCTCTTACAAATATTAATCCTACAGAGACGTATATTAGTTATACAAAAACAGCATATCCTGTTTTACCAATGCCAATTGGAGCTTATAAGACATCAAGGCCTAAAAGATTAATGTACCCGCAGTCTGAATTTATTTCAAATACAGCAAATGTACCGAATCCAAGCATTGATGATATGTATTCAATCAATCAATACTCACCATTCTGGTTGAGATAAAAAACAATAATTTATTGTTATATCAAAACCGCCCTCGGGCGGTTTTTTTATTTCCGTATATTTGCAGTTCGAGAAGTAGAAGTCTCATTATTTTAAACGACAGATAATGAATATTAAACAAATAATAGAAGAAAAACTTTCGGAGGTGATTTTAAATGTCTTTCAATTGAAGGACATTCAGCTGGAAGTTCAGGAAAATAAAACGGAATTTGAAGGGGATTTTACGATTGTGACGTTCCCGCTGGTGAAACAGCTGAAGAAAAATCCTGAGAGCATTGGGGTAGAGTTGGGTGATGCATTGACACAGCAAACCGAACTGTTGGAAAGTTTTAATGTGGTCAAAGGTTTCCTGAATGTTAAAATCAGAAACCAGTTCTTTGTCAATAATTTTGAAAGTGTGGTGAAGGATTTCGATACGGTGGAAAAGAAAAATGCTACCGTGATGATCGAATATTCTTCTCCGAACACCAACAAACCACTACATTTAGGTCATGTCAGAAATAATCTATTGGGTTTTTCCGTAGCAGAAATTTTAAAAGAGGCAGGCTATGAAGTCATTAAAACCCAGATCATCAATGACCGGGGAATTCACATCTGTAAGTCGATGCTGGCCTGGGAAAAGTTCGGAAAAGGGGAAACGCCGGATACAACGGAAACAAAAGGAGACAAATTCGTAGGGAATTATTATGTAAAGTTTGATCAGGAATATAAAAAAGAAATTTTAGAACTGGTAAGCCAGGGCATGACTGAGGAACAGGCGAAGAAAGAAGCTCCACTGATAAAAGAAGCCCAGAAAATGCTGCTTGACTGGGAAAATGGCCACGAACACATAAGAAATCTCTGGAGCGAAATGAACTCGTGGGTTTATAAAGGATTCAATGAAACTTACACACGACTGGGCGTTGATTTCGATCAGGTACAGTACGAAAGCAATACCTATATTTTAGGAAAAGACCTTATTCAGGAAGGTTTGGATAAAGGGGTGCTGTACCGGAAAGAAGACGGCTCGGTTTGGTGTGATCTTACGGACGAAGGGCTGGATCAGAAATTATTACTGCGTTCGGACGGAACATCAGTGTACATGACTCAGGACCTAGGGACGGCTGTCGAGCGTTTTAAGCAGAATGATATCCAGAAACTGATTTATACCGTAGGAAATGAGCAGGATTATCATTTCCAGGTGCTGTTTAAAATACTTGGAAAATTAGGATATTCCTGGGCAGATCAGCTTTACCATTTGTCTTATGGAATGGTTGAATTACCAAACGGTAAAATGAAATCCCGTGAAGGAACAGTCGTGGATGCTGATGAGCTGATGCAGGAAATGTATGAAGCTGCAAAAACAAAGACCATCGAATTAGGAAAGCTGGAAGGGCTAATGGAAGAGGAGAAAGAAGTTTCTTACGAAATCATCGGTCAGGCAGCATTAAAGTATTTCATGCTGAAAGTAGATCCGAAAAAGAAAATGCTTTTCAATCCGGAAGAGAGTATCGATTTTAACGGGAATACAGGGCCATTTATTCTTTACACGTATGCCAGAATTCAGTCTTTACTAGGAAAAGCAGATTATCAGCCTAGAGATATTGCGGATATTCAGCTGAATGCTCAGGAAAAGGAGCTGGTGATGCTGCTGGCCAATTACAAACCTACGGTTGCCAAAGCTGCAGAACTGTTAAGCCCGGCTCTTATCGCGAATTACCTATATGATCTGGTAAAAGCTTATAACTCTTTCTATCAGAGTAATCCTGTTCTGAAAGTGGAAGACGAAAATGTAAAGCAGATTCGGTTGAATTTATCAGACCTCACCGCGAAAACCATTAAAAAATCTTTAAGTTTATTAGGAATAAAAACCGTAAACAGAATGTAAAAACCAAAACCTTCAGGATTTCTGAAGGTTTTGGTTTGCTTTAATGTGAATCTGACAATATTGAATCAATGTTTAATCATTTAAGTACCTCGGTCATATATAAAAATTCAATTTTCTACTTCCCGGCCATTAACAATTTTTACTGTGAATTCATGGTAGAAGACTTCTCACTTTCATTTTTTTCTTTCACACTATCCTCATACATTTTCGCCTCATTCCATGTGGCGTGCGGGGAGGGTATAGCCTTAAATCCTGTGCGTTGAGCATATACTTTGGTATATTCGGCACCGAAAAAGATCAGCATGCAGGAATAATTAATCCACATCATAATCAGGATGACAGTTCCTGCCGCACCGAAGGCCGAAGTCGGCTGTGCTTTACTGAAATAAAGGCTTAAAAAAAATTTTCCCAGGGTAAATAGGACTGCAGTCAGAAATGCACCGTTCCACACCGGCTTCCAACGGATACGGATATCCGGAAAAAATTTAAACATCAAAGCAAACAGCAGCATGGTAATCAGAAAGCCAACACTGAAGTTGATGAGCTGTACCAAGATATAGGTTTCCAGGCCAAAATAAGCCGTAATCCAATTATTAAAAATACTGATGACCGAAGAAAGCAGCATGGTAATCATTAATAAAAATCCGATAATCAGGATCAGTCCCAATGAATTAGCCCGGTCGATCAGGAACTTAACAAAAGCTTTTTTAGGAGCCGCCTTAACTTCCCAAAGATTATTAAGAGAATGCTGAAGCTGAAAAAAAAGAGTCGTCGAACCGAAAACCAGTGAACCGATTCCAATAATTTTCATGATGATATTTTCTTTATCAATCAATGCTCCGGCAATCATATCCTGTATGCTTTTGGCGACATCCTGTCCCATAATTCCGCTGATCTGGTTACTGATTTCTCCACGAATGGCTTCTTCTCCGAAAAAATGCCCGGCAATCCAGATGATAATAATCAGCAGCCCCGGAATTGAAAAAATAGCATAATAAGCAAGGCTTGCAGAATCATTTGATGCTGAAGAATTATTCCATTGGGTAAATGTTTCCTTTAATGTTTCCCAGTAAAATTTAATGCGCTTCATCATATCATAGTCATTTATATTAGAAAGGATACCCGATGGCGATATTGAGGATAAGGTTGTCTTTACGCCAGCTTGAATCTCCGAAATTAATTTTATCAAAAGTCCACCGGTCGCCTTTTTCATAGTAGGGTACCCGTAAAGGCATCGCCAGGTCCAGTCTTAAAATTAAGATTGAAAAATCAAGTCTCAGACCAACTCCGGCTCCTACTGCGATTTCATTTAAAAAGTCTTTAGAAAACTTGGCGCCCGGCCTTGTTGGGTCGTCATTGATCAGCCACACGTTTCCTGCATCAGCAAAGATGGCTGCATTTAAAAATTTATAAAGATTAGCACGGTATTCAGCATTCAGTTCAAGTTTTACATCACCGGACTGATCAAAATAGTAACCTTCTTTAATCGTTCTCGGGTCAAAGCTTCCCGGCCCTAAAGTTCTTGCACGGAAAGCCCTCACACTATTGCTTCCCCCGGAGAAAAACTGCCTGGAGAAAGGAATATATTCCGAATTTCCGTAAGGATACGCAATGCCGGCAATAGCCCTTGTCGCCAGCGATGTTTTTTCACTGAATTTATGGTAAAACCGGAAGTCATTCTCAATTTTGGCAAACTGACTGAAAGGTACACCAAAGATGTTTTTCTCCTTATCTTTTTTTGCATTGGCACCGGTTAAAAGACCGGTTAAATTACCCGCGAGGTCTAAAGTTCCTTTATAATAGAAAGTATTTGCCTTCGGAAGCATGGTGTTGGTATACGTGTAAGAATAAATCGGACCGAAAATCAATTGTGGTTGGACAACTCTTCGTAAAGCATCATTAGCTAATGAAATAGACTGATATAAAGGAGTAACGTTGGCCGGTGAAACATATGTAATATCCAAAACTTTCAGATCATGTTCCTTTCTTGCATTCTCTTTCCATACGTAACCAAATGAGCCTGTAAAAGTATTTAATGAATAATATTCCGTCCGGTTCTGGAATTCATAGCCTAAGGAAATATTGGTTCTCGGTACAAAAGCACTGGAAGAATTAAATCGGAACGGTGCTACGATCCTCGGAATGGAAAGCTGTGCATTGGCACCGGTCCTGAAAATATTCTTTGCATTCTCCGGTCCTCCTATCTGGAAATCGAAAGCACCGTATACCGAAGCTTTAAACTGCTCTGCACCGCGGAAAAAGTTCCGGTGGGTCCAGTTAAGGTTTACTTCACTTCCCGCATAGTTGGCAGAATTTGTCCTTCCCAATGTTTCCAGACGGAGCGATTGAAGCTGTCTCGGGGTCAGTAGATAATATGCATTAAACTTGTGCTGTAACGAATCCGAAACGATAAATTCATTTTTCACAAATTTAAAAACACCTAAACTGATCAGCCGGTTTAAGGTCAGGTTATGATTCGTCCGGTTATAAAGGTCTCCGGTTTTAAAATATAAAGCGCGGTCGAAAATTTTCGGTTTGAATTTATGTTCGGGGTCAATAACATAAATATCGTTGTGCCGGTATTTTTCCAGCGAATCCGCATTCATCGGTACATTGTACTTTCCGTTTTTTACATCCTGAATATTGTAATTTGGGAAAACAATCACTTTATCGATGCTGAACTGTTCCGTTGAAATATCAGGCGTATTGTCTTTCAGTTTTACGTTCAGCTCGACTTTATGGTTTTTGCTTACCGTACTGTCGGCCTGTACAATGATATTGTCCGGATGGAAATAGTAGAATCCTCTTTCCTTTAAACGGTTATCGATCCTTTCCCGTTCAGATTTAATCACATCAAGATCAAAAGGATTCCCCCTTTTCAATAATGTTCTCTCTGAAGTATTCCGGATTTCCTGATTCACCAGAGAAGAATCTTGCTGAAACTTCACGTCACTGATCAGATACCTGGCTCCCGGTCTTACAGTGTAAATAACTTTTGCCTTCCTGTTTTTAGAAATGGTATCGTAGGTTGCCTGTGCATTGAAATAGCCTTTGTTTTCAGCATAGTTGACAATGATATCTTTGTTGAATTCGCGGTCTACATCACCCAGTAAAACAGGTTTTTCACCCACTTTATATTTCAGCCAGTAGTTAAAGCCTTTTTCTTTCTTCGGCTCTTTGGCAATATTATAAAAGTATAGTTTAGGTCTTAATCCTAAGAACGATGAGTTGGGTTTTGGCGTAAGATTGGCTTCTAACGCACTTTGAAGATCCTTCTTTTCCTTTTTCGGAAGGGTATCGTTTTCAATTTTTACTTCTGCGCCGGTGTACAGCATCTGTCCTTCCTTCAGGAATCTCGTATTGCTGCAGGAAAGTGCAGCTGAAGCCATTCCGAAAGTCAGTAAATATCTGAAATAGGTCTGATAATTTTTGTCCATTATTTAAATTCTACAACCTGGTTTTGCTTATTTTTTTTCTGTTCCTTCTGCCTGTTGTTTTTTGATTTCTGGAAGATTTCCCGGAATTTGTCATAATCGAGCGTGATGATAAATCCTAATCCGGTCTCTACGATCTGCCCTTGTAATGCTACCTGGTATTCGTTCTTACGGTAAGCCCGGAGCATATATCGTCCGTCGCGGGACAGGCTGTAATCCACCGTGACGTCACCGGCAATATTCGTGGTGCTTTCATTCTGGCGGGCTTCTCCTTCGAGGGCAAAATTACTTCCTACCGAAACCTTCAGCCGGTCATTCAGCAGTTTTTTACTAAGCCCGACATTCAGGTCGGTTCTCGTATTTTTATTTCCGGTGGAATAATCCTCGGAAGATTCAAGGTCAAAATTAAGATCCACACCTTTGATCAGATCGGAGGCCAGATTATTAAGCTGCTGCGAAAGGATCTTGCTCACACTCTGACGGGCCAGCATTTCGCCGGAAGTTCCGGCTCCGGACTGGAATGGATTTTCACCGACAAACCGGTTCAGAAGAAGAAGGGCGAAAACCTGTTTGTTCATTTCGGATTCCTGGGTTCTCAGCTGGGATAATTTCTGATCAACAATATCCGTTACATTGGAAGAAACCGCATTGTTTTTCTTATCGGTGGTTATATCGAAAGTAATCACAGGCTTCAGCAGTTCCCCTTTCATGATCAGCAGGGTGTTGAAAGGAATTTTTTGCTTAAACTGATTTAGAGTAGAAGCCGCTTCACCGCTGATCTGCTGTTCCACCAGGTCGATTGGTGCGGTTTCGGTTTTATAGACTGCGGTAATATCCAGGTTGGCGGTAGTCGGTTCACCGGTCCAGGTAATGGTACTTCCTTTTTGGATGTCGAATTTTCGTTTCAGTACACTTACCGTCATTTCATAGCTTCCGGATTCCACTTCATAAACGCCGACGAGTGTTGTTTTTCCTGACGGATCCACGCCGCCCGTCAATTCGGCTTCTCCCTGGAGTTTCACAAAATCACCGTTGGCTTTATCAATCAGCAATGACAATTTGGCTTTCTTGCTGAGTTCGATGTTTACATTGACGTCCATCCCTTTCATACGGGTTTGCGAACTGATGGAATCGGCTTTGATGGTCTTATTCAGAGCTACCTGATCCTGGTCGATGAATTCCACGATACCTTCCCTTTCCTGCAGGGTAGGTGAGGATTGCGGAAGAACGAAGGTGAAATCCGTATCGTCAGTCACCGCCAGTCTTCCGTCTACTTTCGGCAGGTCAAGGTTTCCTCTGATCCTTAAACCGGCGTCGATCGATAGTACCCCATACATAAGGGCTTCATTGGACTTTTCGGAATTGACTACCTTAAAGTCTTTTGCATTTACATCAAGATTGAAAGCAAAGTCCCTGTAGGTCTGTGTCAGGACCTGGCCGTCAATCTTCAGCGAGTTTCCGTCTTTATCATTGATTTTAAAATCGTTGAATTCGATTCCGCGGCTGGTAAAATCAATTTCATCATTCAGCTTCCTGAAATCGCTTCCCGTTTTCGCAATTTCCAAGCCCGCATCATTGAATTTTACTTTACCTAAAATATTCGGTTTGGCGGCTGTCCCTGTAATTTTTAAATTCCCGGAAATATAGCCTTCGGTATTGGTGATCGCATTCATCGAGAATCCCTGTACCGATTTCATCTGAAGCTGGTTGATGGCCATATTCAGATCGAAAGTACTGGAAGAAGTATTGTAATCGCCGAGAATTTTCACATCATTGTTATTCCCGGAAAGAGCTATATTGGCATTCAGGAGATTCGGCGAAGTATTATTTACTTTCACGGCAAGATTTCCGACCGGGCTTCCATAGACGATGAGATCCGAAATATTCAGGTCGGAGGTGAATGTCATTTTCTTGGTCAAATCTCTCAGTTGTGCGGTTCCGTTAATCGTTCCTCTGGCTAATACCGTGTCTTTTTTTATGAGCTCCGTAATGGTTTCAATCTTGAAATCTTTTAATGAAACGTTCAGCGGTGCATTGGCAGTCTGGCTTTCAGACTGTAATAAGATTTCGCTTCCTGCATTCGATAGCCTGAAATTATCTGCCAGGATTCCGTTTTTGCCGATCTGGATCCTATTGTTTTCGGAGACGGTCCAGTCGGTATAATTCAATTTTAATCCGTTAGGATTAAGTGAAATTTCGGTAATGTCATTCAGCGACTTGGCATTTCCTGCGATCAGGAACTGGGTGACATCCTTTTCATCTTTTGTCGTGATGTTATAATTGATGATATTATTGGCTACATCTCCGGCAATTCCTATTTTATTTAAAGCAAAGCTTGAGCTTTTCAGTCCACCTACATAAAGATTATACTGAAGCGCCTGGTTTTCATTGGTCACTTTAATCGTCGCATTTTCAATGGAATTTTCACCGTAGAGCACCTGCGGGATCTGCCCGTCGATTTCTATTTTCTGCGAATCGGCATCATAGTTTCCGTTAAGGTTGATGGTTTCAAAACTTTTCAGCTCCGGTACAAATTTCCGGATCAGGTCGTCATTTTTAATTTTTGCATTAAAAGTAAAGAATTGCCCACCCTGTATCTTCTGCATTTTTCCGGGTTTTTGGAACTGGTAATACTGGTTCACGGTATTGGATAAAGCTCCGAAAATCTGGGTCAGCTTATATTTACCCCTTAGTTCCACATCGGCAATCTGAGAATTGAAAATGATGTTTGTAGAATCGTTGGTCGATGATGCCTTTAAGTTCATCTCTTGGATCGGGTAAATTTCTTTGGTATCCGAGATGGCGAAATCTTTTAAATTCAGATAACCGTTCAGATTATCCGGATCTAAGTTTTTAAAGTCCCCGTCGATTTTCCCGGCAAGGATCATCGGATCTTTGTAGAATCCTAATTTGTTTAAATCTAATTTATTAATATTTCCGTTTATTTTTACGGTAGGATTTTTCTCATTGTAAACCCCGGAAGCCGTTAGAAATAAATTGGCGTTCGGATCTTTGGAATTTAAAATAACGTCGTATACACCGCGTCTGATTTTCCCGGTCAGGTTCATATTCTGGTAACGGTATCCTTTGTACACGGCAGAGGCAACATTTCCTCTCAGATCGGCGTTGGCATTTTTGAAATCGAAACTTTCTCCCTTGGCGTAAATCTGGGCAGAAATAGGCCCGATATCTTTATTCTGGATAATTTTTCCGATCTGCAAGCCCTGAAGATTGGCTTTTACAGTATAAAGTTCCCTGTTTTTCCTGCGCATATCCAGATTGGCATCCACGGAAGCATTTCCTAAAGTAGAGTAGAGGTTCAAATTGGCGTTTACCACTTTGGTGGTTCCTTTTGCCGTTCCTTTAATGCTCATCTGGGAAGGCAGGGAAATATTGGAAGGAATGGTATTTTTGGGAACAAGGTTAAAGATCGTCCTGGCGGAGGAAGACAATTCGGCAATCCTTAAATCGTAATACAGATTGTTGGGATTCATTGCGTTTTTCACCCTTCCTGAAGCAGCAACCCTTAACTGATCCAGTCCGGAGACTTTAAGTTTATTAATGAGCAGATCATTCACACTTCCTTTTACATTGGCATCCACATTCACGATGGCATTGGGATATTTATTGAAAGGCGCTGTATTTCTCAAAGTCGGAACAAGGTTCAGAATGTCGGAGAATCCGATTTTGGAATCTTCTATGTTGGCAGAAACCTGTACGGCACCTAAGTTGGAACTTAGTTGTTCGATAGAATTGTAATTTAACACCACCTCATCCTGCAAAACCGTTTTTGGAGTCTGTAAGTATAAATCTTTTAAATAAGCTTCTTTCTGGTTATATACAAAATCCGTGTTGAATTTTTGGATATTCAGACCTCTGGCTTCTTGTATCTCTGCTGAATTAACGCTTCCGGCGAAGGTATTGTCCTGCATTTTGAAATCCTTTACTTCTAGATTCAGCTTGTAAAAATTCAGATGATTGAAATCCATTCCCTGTCTTGTCGGGGCAATCGCGGTATTGTTGTAAGCTACTTTTACATCATTTAAGACCAGTTTTCCCAGCAGTAGGGCCAAAGCTTTCTGCTGATCTCTGGTTTTTGGCGATTCAGGTTCTTTGGCATTTTTAGCAGGAAGATAAAGATTGGCATTGATGTCTGCTCCGGAAAGGAAAACATTGCCTACATCATAAGCATTATTCTGAAGATCGAGTTTATTGACTTTCGTGCTGAGTTCCTTAAACACAACCTTTGCAAAAGTCCTGGTATTGTCGTCGCCGTAATCGATGTTGAAATTCGTCAGTTTAATTCCCTTTAAACCGAGTTGCATCGGCTTTTTGCTATTCAGGGAATCAACTTTCTTTTCCACTTTTTCAGAAACTTCCTTTATGAGATCCTGTTTCAGTTTAAGTTTTAATCCGTCCAGTTTGATGTCGTTGACGGCATATTTGTTATTCTGAAGATCGAAAGTCTGTACCCGGGTATCAAAGGATTTTAAATACACCTGAATGTCGTTCCGCGACTGCTGGTCGTTGAAGGTAATCCCGATGTCTTTTAATTTAATTTTATCCAGAGAAATGATAAAAGGTTTCGATGGGCTTTCTTCTTTGTCTGTCGTGGCAAAAGCATCAAGAATATAATCGAAGTTGAATGTACCGTCGGGTTTTCTCACCACATTGGCTCTTGCACCTTGCAGATCTACCGAAGTAATATCGGCTGTGGAATTAATGAGCTTCATCATATTGAGGCCGACATCCAGCTTTCTTACCGCTAAAAGGGTATCGATATTCTGGCCTTTCAGATAAAGATTTTCCATGATAAGGCTGTTCGGAAATCCGATGTAGACCCTTTCAAGACTGACCTTGGTTTTGATTTTCTTTTCAAGATACACCACCAGCTTGTCTTTAACAAAATTCTGAACGGCCGGAAGTCTTAAACTGAGGATGAGTAATGTGAAAAATACCACTATGGATATAATGGTAATTGCAAAACGCTTTAAGAGTTTTCGGGTGTTGATTTTCAGTTTCAAAGTGTGATTGGGTTTAAACAAATATAATGATACTTTCTGTACTGTTTATATGTTATGGTACCCAATGGGAATACAAAAATCCTGCCTTGACTGCCTGCTAATGGAATTTAGTTTAGTTAATTGTCAAGTGAATCAGTTGATGGAGGCAGTCAAAGCACGGATTTGAATTTTAAAAGCCCTCTTTGTAATCATTTTTTCTATTGAAAAGGTCTGGTAAAAATGAATTTAATTACGTTTGGTTCTAAAGAGGGCATGACATGGTTTATATGCTGAGATAAAATGTTTTATTCGTTTCCGTTTTCCCATTTCACTTCCGTTCCCTGCGGAGCGGCTCCACCCTGGGCAACGGTAACGGGTGGTGTTTCCTGGTTGATATGGTAAATGTAAGCGGCAATCTTTTCCGCATCCCTTCCGGTAATGGTTCCTTCTTTAATCATCGGGCGCATGGCCGGGTTGTTGGGCGAACCGTTTTCCAGCATCCAGATCACGTTTTTAAAAAGGCTCTTCTGTTTGATGTTGATCCAGTGGGTATCGGTTAAGTTCGGTCCTATTCCGCCTTTCGCATTTTCACCATGGCAGGTAACGCAGTTGGTTTTGAACAATTCCTGACCTTCCGCAATATTGTCTGCACTGTATTTTGCGTTTTCCAATGTGATCTGAGGGGCTGTTTTTTCAAATTCCGCGATGGAAGCCAGCATTATTTTGGTGTCGCTGTTGAGTTCGGCATCAGGATGTGCATAATCGGTAAAGGCAAAAGCGGTAAGATATACTGCACAGAAGATACACCCGAAATAAAATAGCCCGATCCACCATTTGGGAAGCGAATTGTCGAGTTCCGTAATTCCATCGAATCCATGATCGATCAGGATGTCTTTCTCTTCGGTGGCCGACTGCTTTTTGAATGCGGAATTCCAGAGCTTCTGAAAATAAGGTGTATTTTTTTCTTTGATATAAGCTGCCCTTTCTTCATCCGACAGTTTTTTTACATTTTCGTTTTCAACGAGATCTCCGATGGAGTTCATGATCAGCAGAAGAATAACGGCGATCAGCAGCAGTCCCCAGAAAAACGGTGAGGAAAAGTATCCCGAATCGTGTGCGAACATTTTAAATGCCATGACCGTTAAACCTACGGTGACAAGGATATAGACGGAAATTGGGGTTCTTGTTTTCATGTGATGTTCTTTTACATTATTTTATACTTGCGGTCTGGATCTGGGTCGTTTTGATGTCGGTGCCCAATCTTTGCAGGTAAGCGATCATGGCTACGATTTCTCTTTTTTCCAGTGGAACAAATGCGGCGCCTTTTGCTGCTTTGTCTTTTTCAATCTGATCTTTAACGTCTTTCGCTTCGGAGTAAATTTTCTTCACAATACCGCCGGCCTGGTTGTCTGCCCATTGGTTTGCAGAATCGATCTCAGCTTTTGTGTAAGGAACATCGAAGTAATTTTTCATCAGCTTCATTTTGTTGACCGTCTGGCTTCTGTCCAGCGTATTGCTGATCAGCCATGGGAAGCGCGGCATGATGGAACCTGCGGAGGTAATTCTCGGGTTATACATATGTTTGAAGTGCCATGAATCCGGGTTTCTTCCGCCTTCTCTCTGCAGATCCGGGCCTGTTCTTTTGGAACCCCAGAGGAAAGGCCGGTCATAAACGAATTCCCCTGCTTTGGAATATTGTCCGTTCTTTCCTTCAAACCGTACGATTTCATCACGGAACGGCCGGATCATCTGCGAGTGGCAGGCGTTACAGCCTTCACGGATGTAGAGGTCTCTTCCTTCCAGCTCAAGCGGTGAGTATGGTTTTACGGCAGTAATCGTGGGAACGTTTTGTTTTAAAGTCAGGGTCGGAATAATTTCTACCAGACCTCCGATGGCTACGGTAATGAAAGCCAGGATAGCCATAATTCTCGGTGTTCTTTCAATCCATAAGTGAAGCCCTTCTCCTTCTTTTCTTCCCGAACCGATGTTGGCCAGTGCCGGAGCTTCTGCCGGTACGTCTTTCTGGAATGAGCCTGCTTTAATGGTTTTAAAGACATTCACCACCATTAAAATGGCACCTGAGAGATAGAAAAGTCCACCTAAAAACCGCATTTTATAATACGGGATGATCGCAGTTACGGTATCCAGCCAGTTTTTCCAAACCAAGGTTCCGTCCGGATTGAACTGCTTCCACATTAGCCCTTGGGTAAATCCTGAAATATACATCGGTACGGCATAGAATATAATTCCCAGGGTTCCCAGCCAGAAATGCCAGTTGGCTAATTTTTTAGACCAGAGTTCGGTTCTCCACATTACAGGAATCAGATAATAGACAATCCCGAAGGCCATAAAACCGTTCCATCCCAAGGCACCGATATGTACGTGGCCGATCACCCAGTCGGTGTAATGTCCGATTTTATTTAATGATTTTGTCGCTAAAAGCGGGCCTTCGAAAGTGGCCATCCCGTAACAGGTAACAGCTACGACGAAGAATTTAAGGATCGGGTTTTCCCTTACTTTATCCCAGGCTCCCCTTAAGGTCAGAAGCCCGTTCAGCATGCCACCCCAGGACGGTGCGATCAGCATGATGGAGAATCCGGTTCCCACCGCCTGAGCCCATGCGGGAAGTGCAGTGTACTGCAGGTGGTGCGGTCCTGCCCAAAGATATACGAAGATCAGCGACCAGAAGTGGATGATGGATAGTTTATAGGAAAATACCGGCCTGTCTGCTGCTTTCGGTAAGAAATAATACATCAGACCTAAAACCGGAGTCGTGAGTACAAACGCAACCGCATTATGTCCGTACCACCACTGTACCAAGGCATCTTTCGCTCCTGCGTAAATGGAATAGGATTTCCAGGTGGTAAACGACAGCGGAACTTCAAGGTTATTGAAAATATGAAGCATCGCCACGGCCAGCCAGGTCCCCATATAGAACCAGATGGCGACGTACAAATGCCTTACCCTTCTTTTCGCAATGGTTCCGAACATATTGATCCCGAAGATCACCCATGAGATGGTAATTAAAATATCGATCGGCCATTCATGCTCTGCATATTCTTTGGAAGTGTTGATTCCCATCAGGAAAGTAATAACGACCGAAACAATCATGATCTGCCAGGTCCAGAAATGAATCCAGGATAAGGTATCGCTGTACATTCTGGTTTTCAGCAGCCGCTGCATGCTGTAATAAGCACCGCAGAAAAATGAGTTGCAGACAAAAGCAAAAATCACGGCACTGGTATGAAGCATTCTGATTCGTCCGAAGCCTAAAGCTCCCTGGGTGTTGATCAGTCCCTGGATATTTCCTGAAGCTAAGCTTTTAATTGTTGTGTCGTCTGTTCCGAAAAGAAATTCCGGAAGTTCGGGATAAAAAAGCATCAGGGCGGCGGTAAGTCCGAGTAAAAAGCCTACCAGGCCGAATGCGATAGTAGCATAGAGGAATGCTCTGACAATATTATTGTCATACTTAAATTGTTGCGTCTCCATAATTCCTATGTTGTTGTAATGAGGTGATATTTATTCTCTGAAACAGAAATTTTACGGTAATTTGTTACCCCCAAATCATCAGAAAATGTAAATATCATGCAGTGTCGTAATGTTTTGACAAAGGTATTCACTAACTTTGTGGAAGTCTAATAGATATCCTTCTAAAATATACCGAAAACTACTAAAACGAAAGAGATGAAAATTTGCGGGCAGAACATCAGGAAAATCCGGCGAAGCAGGGATCTTACGCAGGAATACATGGCTTTCGAGATGGGTATTTCCCAGAAAGCCTATTCGGATATCGAAAATTCCAAAGTAAAAATCAACCTGGAAATCCTGACTAAAATCTCCGATATTTTAGAAATCAAACCTTCCGATATCTGTAGCATTTCCCATAAATGCGGCAACGATTTTGAAGACAAATACCACGATCTGGTGGAATATATGAAGAAGAATGGGATTGAGGTTCCGAAAGAGCTGTTGTAAGGCCTTACTGTTACTGTCTTATTCTTTAAAGTAATTCCATTAATATGCGCATTGCACTTTATTTTAAATCTGATAAGAGTAAATACGTGCCATTTTAATTAAATACCTTGATATCATTATCATAAAATTAATGAGTGCAAAAAGCCTTATAATCGTTAATGACAAATTGATCATTAATATATTAGCTTGATTTTAATCCTCTGCAGAAAGGCAAATAATAAAATTTCCCTTACGCACTGAAATATAATAATTTACTCTATCACAATGCGTGAATATTCTAACCTTATTTTTATCAGTTTTTCATCCATCCATCATTTACCTTTCTTGTTCCTTCTTTAACATTTTTCAAAAATAAATTTTAATACGTCGAGTTTTGACGTTGCGCCCGAATACCTTTGCTTCAGAGATGACAGAGAGATTAGAAAATGAAGGGTATAAAATTTTTTAAAAATAAATTTTAATACGTCGAGTTTTGACGTTGCGCCCGAATACCTTTGCTTCAGAGATGACAGAGAGATTAGAAAATGAAGGGTATAAAATTTTTTAAAAATAAATTTTAATACGTCGAGTTTTGACGTTGCGCCCGAATACCTTTGCTTCAGAGATGACAGAGAGATTAGAAAATGAAGGGTATAAAATTTTTTAAAAATAAATTTTAATACGTCGAGTTTTGACGTTGCGCCCGAATACCTTTGCTTCAGAGATGACAGAGAGATTAGAAAATGAAGGGTATAAAATTTTTTAAAAATAAATTTTAATACGTCGAGTTTTGACGTTGCGCCCGAATACCTTTGCTTCAGAGATGACAGAGAGATTAGAAAATGAAGGGTATAAAATTTTTTAAAAATAAATTTTAATACGTCGAGTTTTGACGTTGCGCCCGAATACCTTTGCTTCAGAGATGACAGAGAGATTAGAAAATGAAGGGTATAAAATTTTTTAAAAATAAATTTTAATACGTCGAGTTTTGACGTTGTGCGCGGATACCTTTGTTTCGGAGATGACGAAGAGGTAGCAAAATGAAAAGTATGAAATTTTTTAAAAATAAATTTTAATGCGACGAGTTTTGACGTTGTGCCCGGATACCTTTGTTTCAGAGATGACGAAGAGGTAGCAAAATGAAGAGTATGAAATTTTTTAAAAATAAATTTTAATGCGACGAGTTTTGACGTTGTGCCCGGATACCTTTGTTTCAGAGATGACGAAGAGGTAGCAAAATGAAGAGTATGAAATTATTTAAAAATAAGTTTTAATGCGACGGGTTTTGACGTTGTGCCCAAATACCTTTGCTTCAGAGATGATACAGTATTTAACAAACAATAGCTAGTTCTTTGTCAGATCAAAAATTTTAATCATCAATTGGCCAATTGATCTTATTTAATAAAAAACTAATAACCTATGAAATAAATGATACCGACCCTAAATTCCGGCAACGGAATTTTTACAAAAGCGAGCTTTCCCGGAAAGCTATTCAATAATTATTCAACACCAAATTTTACAATTATGACAATACCGTTTCAAGTTTTGCATTGCTTCATCAGGAAAAAGCAATCTTCCTTCTCAAAAAGTTTTAAAAAATTGATTTTCAAACCCTCAAATACTATTAAATCTCGTTTTAAAGTGGTTTATTCACTTTTTAATGAGTAATTTAATATATTTGATTAGAGAATATTAAGTAATATAAATTCTAGGTACTGTTAATTTTAAATAGGTTTTGAAAAACTTTGGCAAAGTTGAGATTGAATACGTTGCAGTTTTTAATTTTTATAGAAATTGACTGCATATATCTTAGTTTAAGAATTCCAAATTCTAATATCTAATTTTTAATTATCTGACGATAAATATTTTAGTGATTTATTGGATAATAATATATTAATATAGAAATTTTATTTTTAAAGATTAGATTGTCTATCTTAAATTTTAATTAATTAAAATAAATTTAAATGATAAAATATACACCACATTCACATTTTTTTACTGATCTATCTAGTTTGGCAGATGCCAATATAAGTGATCAGGCTGCTATATCAGCAAATGCATTCGGACCGGTAAAAGGTTCTGAAACGACTAAATACAGGGTTACATCAAAAGTAAAAGCCCCGACAGCAAATAGTATTGGTAAACTTTATGCTATTTGTAATGGTAAAATTTTAATACAACCTCAAAATGATCCTGATAAACTTAATATTATAATTAAACCATCAGAAAATAATTACAGTCCATTAAAAATTAAATATTTTATTTATAGGGGTGTAAATAGAGCTGACTATTTCACAAATAATATATTAAATCAGCCAGATACTAATAAACCAGAGATATTAAATAAAATGTGGTTACATTTCATGGCGTTAAATGGTTTGTCATCAATAACAGGCATTACATTTCCTTCGGATTCTGTGTTTCAATTTACAGCACCTGCAACAACTCTTATAGACAATTCAATTCAATCGTCGTTAATAACCTGCAAAGAAGGAGATTATCTTGGTAATTTCACAGGTGAAGTAGGGTTAGATATCGTTCTTGATTATGGCGACTATACTATTGAAAATCAAGTTGAACTTTTTTCATTTAATTTGGCATACGCGAGAGCTAATGAGTTCGTTTTTGATACAAGTACTCAATCGGATAATGGAAAAAAGAAAATATTTAAGGAAAATATACACCAGTTTTTAGATGCCGCAGCATTTTGGGGATCGCATATCAATTGTGGTGAAATTAAATATAAGGATGGCACATTAGTAAATGATATTTCTAAGATTTCTCTTGTATTGAAGAAATATCAAACTGCAAATAAACTATATATATATTTACAAGATAATGGCAGAAGTTATAATTATTATGACTCTTCAAGAAAAATCTATGGTTTTAATATTACTACGGGTGGGGTGAATAATGAAACAAATGGATGGCCAATATTAATAAAAGAATCTACTTCGGATATAGATTTACTAGTGGAATATCATATTGATTATAATGCAGGAACAGGTAGTAAGAATATTAATGACAAGGAAAAACAGATTTCTTTAGAACTAATTTCCGGAAAAGGATCCTACTTATTAAAGAGAACAGGAGATAAGGATATTTTATTCGATAAAGGCCGATATGCATTTTATGAGTTAAATGTTAAAGATACTTCAGTAATTACTGTTGAGAGTGGAACTCTTCCTTCTGGTATGCAATTATTTACAACGGGTCCTTATAAAGGACAAATAGTAGGAACGCCTTCAGTAGTAGAAGTAAAAACAGTAACATATATCATAACCGAAACCGATGGTAAAGTAAGAAAAGAAAAACTTAAATTTTATATAAATGCATTAGATGTCTCATTAAAAATTAATGTTAATTGTGCAGATTTTACATTAATTAATTGTAATATGATTCAAAAATTTCCGCTGCAAAACTATTATGATAATTTATGGACTGCAAATATTAAAAGTTCAATACAATTTGATCCTTCTAACAAAATGTACTGGACTACATTTGATAAAAACAGAAATGTAAATTTAAATGATATTATAGGCGAGAATGCTATATTGCAAAATAAGGTTGTTTTTGATAAAGGTTATAATAAAGTTTCAGGAACATCTAAAAAGAGAAGATTATTTATTGCAACAATAAAAAGAAATACAGGATCAAATCAGGAATTAGAAAATCTTAATGTGGATAAAGTTACTTCGGCTTATGTTAAAGATGTCAAAGATAAAGATGTTTATTTTTCTAATCTTTTTAATGAAACTGATTTTTCTATTTATAGAGGTGAGCTTTCTACCGGAGGTAATACTATCAAAACCTTAGGTATTTTTAATGAAAGTTCACTTTCAAAGAAGTATTCTTATATGTTATTAGGTATAACAGAAGATGAATATAATAAGTTTATCATCCCTACAGATGCTAATAATGTTTTTTTTAATTTAGAAGAAATATCAGTTACAGATAATGAAAACATCAGAAAGTTTAAATTAGGAATTAGGTATGAGCAAGTAGATACAAACGGAGCAGTAAGTTTCGGAACTTTTTATCCCACGCCTAGTGTTGAAATTTATAGTTTAGATGATCTATTCTTCTTTTCTAAGGATTTTTCTGATTATCAGGAATTTTATAATGAATTTGCCCCTTTACAGGTAGAATTTAGAACAATACCCCAAAATATTGATCCTAATCCTTTAGGATTAGTACCTTATGAAGGTGAGTTTGGTTTTGATTGGCTTAGAAATGGAGATAACTATTACAAAAGTAAATTTACTACCAGTATTGTTCCAGATGTTGATTTTTATAGTGGAATTAAAGGAGGGTATGAAAGACCACAAACAATTAGTGATAATTCAGAATATGAAACAGCAGCAGAAGCCTTGAAGTTTTTAATAAGACAATATCCTAGTATTCCGACTAAGGCATCTGCTAATAATAAAGGTATTTATAGTGTACCTTATCTTTCTTTGTTTTCTGAAGAATTTAAAGTTAAAAATCCTTATTCATTAGATGCTGATAGCGATACTCCTCCTTCTTTACCTACAGAAGCGACGTTAAGAGTATTAATTACTAATCCTGCTCCTGCAAAATCAGGAACACTAAAATTTGTATGTGATAAAAAGGATGTAATCAATTTTGATAAGCAAACTATTGTAAGCTTACAGGATAATACAAAAAAACAAATTAATTTAGTGATTAATATCAAATGTTTAAAGGATTTAGCAGAGCCTATAAATATTAAAGTTTTATATTTTCCAACTGGAAAAGATATAAATAATAATAAAAACGGATTACTTGCTGGGTTAATTATATTGAATAGAAATAATGATTCGGTCAGAAAACAAATAAATATTGCTCTTTTTAATTGCGAAACAGATATTGATCCAGTTGTCCTACCAAGTACACCATTACCGCAATTAAGTAAATTTAACAAAGATGATAAAGAAATGTTATTCAAAGTTTTTCATCAAATGCTGATAATTCCTAAAATTAAAATAAATATACTTGATCTTAAAACTAATAATAAATTTATTATCAATCAACCTGGAACTTTTGTTTTCAAAGTAGGAACTTCTTTAGCCATAGATTACAATCAATATTTGGATATATTTAAATATTTAAATAATATAATTCCCAATGGTGATAATAAATCACTAAAATTATATTCTTTTGGACTTAGAGGTAGAAAACCAGGTAGTCCTGATGCTTTAGCGGGTATTGCCGGTGGCATTGGAGGTAAGCAAGCCATGGTATTTTCCGGACATCTGATAGCAACAGCAAGCCACGAAGGGTTGCATGCTTTATCTCTGTATCATGCGCATCAAGATAAAGACTCAGGGGTGCTTTTACCTATTACAGATCCTGATCAAAAATTTGTATTTCCTAATAGTCATGACGGCTTTCCCGAAACGGAGACAACTGAGAATATCATGAGTTATACAAATAGAAGACACAGTATATGGAATTGGCAAAATAAAATAATACATAAATTTTTAGAAAATGAAAAATAGTACAATCGTTCTTTTTTTGTCTTTGACATTTTTTTCCTGTAATGGACAACAAACAATAAAATTAAACAACATGAAAACATTCAATATTAAAAAATTTGAAAAAGATTTAAACCTTAGAGAAAATAAGAATGCTAGGGGAATAAATAAGGACTACCGCTGGAAAGATACCACATACGAAGATCATGATGGTAATATTATTAAGCTTAGTCAACAAGGAGATGGAAACTACAAAGAAGAGATAAGGAAAAAAAATAGTGTATATAAAATGGTATCCATTTTTTATGAGGATACTCATACCTTAAGATACGAAGGAACCTATTTTCAAGATATTCCAGTAGGTATTGAAAAGAATTATTCTAAAGAAGGTGTGCTTATCAATGAAAAAGATAATGACAAAATATCTAGAGACATGGAGATTTTGACAGTAGAAGATATGGTTAGAATCATGGAAAAGAAATTCAATATTGATATTACCAAAGAAGATGAACTTGAATTATTCGCTTACTTTGAAAAAGAGAATAAATATATCTGCCAAATTGTTTGCAAACCACATCCTGAAAGAGGAGATAACGTCTACTATAATTATCTTTTTGATGCTAAAACGGGTGACTTTTTAAGCAAACAGATTTTTACAATAGAGGGGTAAAAACCTATTATAAATATAATAATTATGCCAACACAAAATACACTAATATACTATCCTGCCATTACAGATATTGTTCGGACAGATGATCTACCAGAATTTTTATCCTTTTTTAAAACCGGATTAGAAACTATTTTCAATAAAATTTACTACAAGGATTATTATTTTTCTAAAAATAATTCTGGCAGTGAAGCATTTTATAGTCTGAGCATTGTAAGTAAGACAAAACTTTCATTAGATCTTCCAGGCACCGGTATATCCTTAGTACTTAATCCTGATTTTCAGGATGGAAATATATCGTCATTTCCAATAACCTTATATTGGAAGTGGGAAATGCTGAGATTTGTAAAATATTTTAAAACGAATCAGTTTTCTTTTTCTATTCAAGATTTATTTGATTTAGGACTGCTCATTTTTGATATTTCAGATGTTCATGCACTTAAAATATCTACAGATTTATTTATAATCCCAAATGCATATGAATCTAATTTTCAACAATTAATTGAAGATATCAATTTGCTTTACGGTAGTAATATATCCATTGAAGATGATGCCAGCGACAGATATCAACAATTAATAACAGAAATTAATAATATAAGCCAATCTGTAATCCCTACAGTTTTTGGATTATATATTTTATCATCAAACAATATTGCTCAATCAAAACAAAAACTGAATCTATTCTTTTCAGCATTTATTTCTGAAGATTTCGAAGATTTTGTAAAGGATCTGATCTTGCCAAAAATCCGGGCGACTTTGAAATTAACGGCGGCTATTGAGTTTCCTACAAATATTTTGAAGCCTGTAGATGTAAATGGAGTTGAGATTCCGAATACAAAAACAAAATTCCTATTTGCAGAAGCTGATTTTTATGCAGATACAGACGCTGGTTTCGGATATCAGATGGAACTTGCCGGATCTTTAAATCCTACTTATGCAAGCATTGGAAATACAGGGCTGATTCTTCAGGTTGAAAGTTTAAAAGTGGATCTCAGCAAAACCTCAAATATTGCTGAAGCCGATTTAGACGGAAGGCCAAATGACTTTGTCGGAGTTTATGCAAGAGCGATTTCAGTGGCTTTTCCTCCGAAATGGTTTCATGATGACAGTACTCCTGCCGGAAATACAAGTACGACTTTAAGGTTAGGAGGTTATGATTTATTAGTCGGGACAGGGGGAGTTTCGGGAACAATTATGCTGGAATCTATTCCTATTGTCAATCCGGGAGTGGGATTTGAATATTATAATGATAAATTCAATTTTGAATATCCTGTTTATTTATACAAAAAGGATGTTGCCACTCAACAGATGGTGGAAACAGAGATTAATGATTATACACAGCTTAAAACAACCCTTCAAACAATAAACGGGTCTTCAAACTTTCCTTACCCTTTTAAGTTTCCGCTTTCTTTAATTCCTGTCGGGGTAACAAATCCGATTGTTTTTCAGAACGCTGCAGCTTATCAGGATTATTTATCAGGATTGAATAATAATATTCTTTGGAAGAGAATTGGTTCACAAAGCGGTTTTAAAGTAGGATTTAAATCTTTTGATGTCACTTTGAAGCAAAATGCCGTAGTTTCTTCCAATATTGAAGGACAATTATTTATTCCGAAATTTAAGGATTCATCCGGAGATCCTGCGAATATAAATGTCAAAGGACATATAGAAGCCAATGGAGATTTCCGCTTAACTGCCGCCGCCGTTCCACCATTTGATCCTACGCTTACTTTGCCAGATATTTTCAGGCTGCATTTAAAGTCTGTGGAGCTAGGGAAAGAGGATGGTAAATTCTTTATTGGTGCATCCGCCGATGTGGAGTTCTTAGGATTTTTCGGTGATCTCTTAAAAGGCCAGACCTTAAGCATTTCCACGTTAAGGATTTACAGCGACGGAAGTATTGATTTTAGAGTGAACGGAGGAAACCTGATATTGCCGAAACCGATTAAAATTCCGTTGGGGCCAACTGAAATTTCGGTTACTGCGATCCACTTCGGTTCTCATGAAAGAGAAAAAGGAGGGGTGATCCGGAAATACAATTATTTCGGTTTCGACGGAGGCGTAAGTATCGGCGTTGCGGGGATCGATGCCCGGGGAGACGGGATCAAATATTATTATACGGTCGATGACGGACCGGGAAAACCGTCCCATGCGTACCTTCACATCCAGACGATCCATGTGGATATGGTGATCCCAGCCAACTCAAGTGACCCGAATGTAGCGATCAAAGGATGGCTGTCGATCCCGGAGCCGGGAGAATTCCAGGAATATCAGGGAGGCGTGAGCCTGAAAGTGAAAAATCCGAGAATTTCAGGAGGGGTAGACATGCGCCTTGCGCCTAAATACCCGGCTTTCCTAATCGATGCCAACATCGAGTTGCCGAACCCGATTGCATTAGGCCCGGTGTCCATCTATGGCTTCCGTGGTTTGTTGGGGTACCGTTATGTAGCCGAGAAAAAAGCGATTGGGATGACTTCGCAGAATACCTGGTACGAATATTATACGGCTCCTGATAGAGGGGTGGGTGTAAAAAAATTCAGCCGCCCGGATCAAACTGAACAGTATAATTTCCCATTCTCGTTAGGTGTAGGTGCTTTGTTAGGGGATACGATGGCTAACGGAAATATTATTTCTGCCAACGCGATGTTGCTTTTATCTTTACCTTCAATGGTGATGGTAGATGCCAGAATGAAGCTTTTGGCGAAAAGAGTGACTTACCAGGATGATCCGCCATTCTTTGCCTTCTTTATTTTTGGAGACAATTCATTGGAATTCGGATTTGGAGCGGATTATAAATTCCCGGAAAGCTCGGGTGACATTATTAAGCTCTATGCAGAAATCCAGGCTGGTTTCTTTTTTAATAATCCTTCTGCCTGGTATATCAACTTCGGAACCAAGCAGAAGCCGATCCAGGCTAAATTATTGAAAGATTTATTTACGTTGAAGGCTTTCCTGATGATTTCCGGAAAAGGAATAGAAGCCGGGGCAAGGGGAGAGTTCCGTTTTGATAGAAAATTCGGTCCGGTAAGTATTTTCGTACTGGCTTATCTGGAGCTGGGAGGAAAAATCAGTTTCCAGAAACCACAGATGGGCGCTTATTTTGAGGCAGGATTGGCTATTGATATCAATGTTAAGATCTTCCGTATCTATGCTGCAGTAACCATTCTTCTGGCGGTAGAATCACCGAAGCCATTCCTGATCTATGGAGCATTCACGGTAGAGTTTAAACTGAAAATCCTTTTCTTTAAGATCAGCTTTAAAGCTAAACTCGAACTGAAATGGGAGTTTAATAAAGAAGTGGAAAGAAAGCCTGTAAATCCTTTTACGGAAATCCCTGCACAGACAGAAAACCTTGTAAAGGGAGTAAGTATGCTTACAAACGAAACCTTTGATCTGGAACAATTACCTGATCCTAATGTTATTCCGGCTTACAATATGATTAAAAATGTTGTGCCTCTTGATACTTATATTGATATTAAAACCACGAAAGGATTGCTTCCAGCCGCAGCAACCAGTGCCATCATCGGTGGATTTACCAGCGGCGCAGGAAATGCTGTGGATCTTATTCCGCCTGACAAAAATATGAAAGGTCTCGAATTGAGACAGGTAAAGCATCAATATACTTTGGAGAGTATCGAAATCAAAGCAAACGACGGTACTTCGGGCTGGGTGAATTATGATCCTTTTAAGGCTATGGAACCGGGTAACGCACTTTTAAACGGACTGAAAGTAGGACAGTGGCAGAAAAAGGATAATCAATATAACGCAATCCGATTACTGGGGATGACGCCTTTCTCCTATACGGAACAGGGGAATCCGGGATGGTTTATTCCTGAGCAGTACGGAGTCTTACCATCTACACTATTCTGCCATGAGCAGGAGATCGAGCATTCAGTTTCTGACTTTTTAGAAAAACCTCTCAATACACAGTATTACGCTTCTTCTTCCACTTTCTTCCAGAGCGAAGGAGCGTCCTATCAGATTTCCGGAACGACACAGTACGCTGTAGGGCCAAACGGAACTCCTGTTATGCAGGGAGATTATGCCGAGGTTTCGGATGAGGTTAATATTTATGGTTTTGCCCAGTCACTGCTGTTTAAAAATCAATCTTCGCTTACGATTATGCTGCCGAATCCTGCTTCAGAAATTAAATTGAAGTTAAGCACATATAGTACAGGTGTAACTGTATATTACTACAGCCCATTAAATGATTATACAAACAGTCAGTCATTTGTACAATACTCAGTAGTAGAAAAACACTACACAAAACAGGAGCTTGAACAACAGATTTCTCCTGTTATTACCTCACCAAATGGTGTTAGTAAGATCGTTATTACGCCGGATGTTGCAGACAGTGCACAGATCAGCCAAATAGTGCAGCAAATGGCAGTATTGATGGATCAGGGATATCAGAATGCTCTAGCGCAGGGCGGATCGGTAAGCCATGTTTCACCAAGTGATCCGGTATTATATGCAGAGCTTGAAGCATATTTACAAAGACTTCAAGCAGAGGGATGCGAGGGCAATAAGGTTGAAAAATATGAAGAGGCCTGTTCGTTATATCCTCAAATGGTTCAGTATTATAATAATTATTTCTTTACGCCTTTTAATATGGGACGAACATCAGTAAGTCCTACTGAAAGATATGCATTGTTTATAAAGCAAAACATGGGTTACGGTATTTACCAGACCATTTTGGATCAATTAAGAGCAAGCAGTATTACTTCACCGGTTTATATTCAGAATGTAAACAGGTACGAAAAAAAGCTTGAAGAAGTTATTGCTTATAATAATGCAAATGCTACTGATTATCAAGGTTTAATATACCGATTTGAAGCATTGAAAACTCAGTTGAAGCAGATTAATAATTATTTGTACCAGGTCAATTTATGTACCGATGACAAATTATGTAATCTAAGTCTCTATCTTTCCCAGCAGGAGTTTATTACGTCAAACCGCTTAAGGTCAACCTCGCCGCTGCTGAATGCTTATAATGAGTTTATCAATAATAATCCGTATTACAGATATCTTAACGATATTCTAAAAAGGCAGATCGATGTTATCCTGGCGATTATCGGAAGGTCCAACAGTTATCTTGAGAATCAGGGAGCGTTTGACCAGGCTTGTGAGGATATTATTTCCATTTTAAAAGATTTAGGAAACTGTAGCAGTCAGAAGAAATGCTTTACCCTATTCCATGAGATCAGATGGCTTTCGGTAGAGGATTATCAGTATAATGTAAGTATTCCTTCTCAGGCAGCTGTTACAGCAGATGCGCAGGCCGCTGTAAATGCGCTTACAAGATCGATCCAGCCGATCTGGAGACCGGATACTTCATATTACCTGAAGTTCGGTCTTAAAGATACGGTGGATAACGGGCAGGCACCTTCGCAAACTTTTACGTATGCTTATGTATTCCGTACTGCAGGGCCTTTAGGATTTTTCCATCTGGATAAGGATGCTACCTATGGCGAAATTGAGATCAAGAACTCAACGAATGTCATTGAAGATACGATCGGAAGAATCCGCGATGCCAACGGAAATCTTCTTCCTGAAATACAGGGACAGGAGCTAACTCCGCATCCGGACTTATATCCGCACACTTCATTGAGAGCCTATATTGATTATAACCGTTCTTATCCAAATGCCGATGGGAATATTGTAAATGCAAAACCATTGTTTTACAATGATGTAACAACGAAAATCTGGTTGTATTTCACATCAAGTTATGTCTCTAAACTACTAAGCGGGTGGGATCAATATCAGGGAATGGATAAGCTGGGAGGTGAGATGAAAATCATTATCAAAGATCCTGTAGAAGGAGTCGATATTGTGAATCCTCCTATGCTCATTGCTGATGAAAGCACGATTATAAATTCTCCTGTTGATATTCCTCAGACGATGGAACAATGGGCACAGGATCCTAATCCTGCTATTCCGCCTGTTATGCAGCAATATTTCAATATGCTAAATAACGGACAGAATTGTACGGGAATTGTAACACTGACGAAGCCTAAGTCTCTGATCCGTAAAATTACTTTAAAGAGATTAAAACCTCAGAAACTTTATACAGCGCAGGTGCTGAACTTCTATTGGGGTAAAAATACAGTGAATCTGTCCAATATTACTCAGGATGTTAAGAAAAACTATGCTAAAGAAGTTCATAAATTTGTATTCCAGACTTCAAGGTATGCCGATTTTAAAGAGCAGGTAACCAGTTACATTATTCCATACAAGGATGAGAATGGAAATGACAAAGAAAAGCAGGCGGTTTATCATATTGAAAAATCCTTAACAGTAGATAAAATTAATGCTGCATGGGATATTATTAATACCGATCCTAAACTTGTATGTACGAATTCTTTAAGCCAGTCTATTGCAATGCAATACCAGCATCCGTTCGACAGGATTCTTCAGGGCCTGTTTGGAATTACGCCACAGGAAGATGCCCCGACTACGGAATTCAATAAAATTATTAATACTTCAACAGGGGATATCGTAGCCATCCTTATAAGAAATCCTGAGCCGTTTAATCATCCAAAGATCCCAATCGGGGATGTCATCAGAAAACTTAATGGTAACACGCTTATCCAGGAGGGAATGATTGAAGTTGGCGGAAATGCAGGACGAGACTTTATCGTTAACAAAGACTATTCTGTAATCTATTCCAAAGATTATTCGCAGGCTATTGTAATGAACAAAAACAAAAAAATTATAGATGCCACTTTAAACTTCCAGTTCATTTATAAAACCTGGGATGGAGAAGCCGATAACTATATAGTAAATAAAGCTACAGCTAATAATATCAAAATAAATTAATAAAATGTCACTCAATAATAAAAGCAATAATACAAATACATTTTCGGGATTTATTCCTGTTACCAACCCTCTTCTACAATCCAACTGCCTGTATCTACAGGCGGCTGGGTCAAGAGGAGAAGAAAGTACACCCGGTATTCACTTACGGTGGACGCTGAAAGGACTTTTAGCTGAGCATCTGCCTAAAGGTGATAATTATGCAGGACAACCGAAAGGATTTAATAAGGAAAATGATTTTGTAAATATTTACAGAACAAAATATGATCCTCAGGTGAGAAGTCTTTACCTTCTTAATGGTCCCTCAACGATTGTTGATTCGGAAGGACTATGGCTGTATGGTAATAAAGAAGGAAGTGTATTCCATGTGTATTTCAGAAATAAAAATAAATATGATGAGGTAAGGAATCAGATCGATCCTTTTTCAGATCCGGCAGCTTTTTTTGATAATTATGGTAAAAATCTTATTGAGGTTGAATCTACTCAAATGCTGTTTTTTGCTGCTATGCTTACACCTAGTGCAGCAGGATCTGCAAAAACCGAGGTTCTTTCTGTTGAAAGCAATATTGCGGGATTACCGAAGAATGTAACATTCAGAAGGAATATCTATAATTTTTCAGAAAAAATCTTTGCCGAAAATGGCAGAAGCGTTCGCTTTATTCCAAACAATACGATTATTACTCAAATTGATTTTGAATTCTATGACGATGTTTTGTATAAAAGAGACTGGGATAATATTGGAAAATTCGGATTATCAGTGGATAATGATGAAGTATTGAAAAACAGATTGATGCCGGACAGAATCCATGCCGTTTGGACGAGATACAATGATGGAGAGTTTGCAAATGCTAAAAATTATGAGAGAAAATGGTTTGATATGCCGGATGTAGCCAATACCATTCAGGATTCTGTAAAATCATATCTTGCTCTCAGCAGTAATACAAATAATCCTTTGGCAATTGACTATTATTACTCCAGTGATAATGATACCGATGAAAATCCTCTGGAATTCTCTCATTTTAACAACCTTCAGATGGCTGCACTTGATTATCATATTGCAAGAATGCTGGGATTAGGATGTCTGGATGTTAAGGATGAGGTTTATGAAGGAGACCGTTATATTTATGTAGCTCATTATGAAACAGTAGTTGATCTGAAAACAGGAAAGCCTTCAAGTCCGGTAGATCATATTTATATTTCTTTGCCTACATGTTTAGATGATCAGCGCTTATCGTTGCCCGTAAATCTTAAAGAGCCGATTCCGGGAATGGTTTCTGCGGATCCTACAGCAGGACTTACAATAAGCAGTCTAACGGATGCTGATGGGTATACGCATGATGGAACCGGCAGGTATCTTAGCTTAATGGTTGAGGAGATAACTCCGGACGAACCGGAAAATAGTACCTTTTATTACACCAGCCAGGAATTTGATATGTCCCAGTTCACTTATCCTGTTTCTGTTGGCATTGAGTACAAAGCTAAAGATGATACGGAATGGAGATTGCCTGAATTACCGAACGATTCTAATTTTCAAAATGTCCTTTCAGACAAAAGTGAAGGACATAATGAAACCGTTGCTATTGCAATTCCAGATTATGGAAATCCGGCATTTGTTCACAAAGAAACGAAAAAGGGAATCCATGTATATGGCTCATATGGAGTAAACTGGTTCTCCAGATCTACATCATCAGATGTTACATGGTTTATTGAATCAGAAATTAAACCGGCCAACACTTTACTTCCACCATCCAGTGTAAATGCCTTTTTAATCCAGAAAGAACTTCCTTTATTGCTTACTTCACAGAATGAGCAGGACAGGTATGCAGCCAATACACAGACAGATAAAACGTTGATAAGGCTTACCATGGAATATGATGCTTCACAGGATATGATTTCTTATCAGAAAGCCATCAATGGAGTAGACCTTTCCACTTTTAATCCACTGCCGGATAATGAAGAACTGTTTGCCGATAAAATGGAAATCTTTTTCCGTCCTGAAATTCCAAATCAGGTTTTCGGAATGATTGATACGGTTACCGATCTTCCTGGAAATCCACTGGTTTCAGTAATCAAAACGAAAGCATTGCAGTTAACCAGTGCCGGAGCTTCCCAAAATTTGACTCCCTCTATTCCTGCAGCATCATTTTCCAGTTATATTGGCGGTGTTTTTACTGTGGGATCCAATGATTTTATCATTCATAATATTATATCAGGCAGCAATCCTGATTTTCCGATCTTTCATATATTGAAATCCCAGATTGGCAACGCCTTTGGACAGAATACAGCTATTCCTTTTGATCCGGGCAATTTCATCGTGCCTCAGGCAAATGAATCTTTTATGGTTGTGGAAAATATGCAGAACCCTTCAACCTGGGGAACGGTAAATCCGCATCCGTTCAAGATCCAAATTGGAGACAGCTGGCCGATTCATACTGAAGAAGTTACGGTTACTTCCGGACAGACTCCTGATATTACGTATAATACATACTTCAGAAAATTTAGGGGAATTAAAAAGACGGCCAAAATTAAAAGATTCGTTCAGGCGAATGTTCCTTTTGCAGGGCTGTATGAAATTAATTTTCCAGGTTTTACTTTAGCTAATCACCCTCAATATTCCAATACTCCGGGAGCAGATAGTGTACAGTGGTACAGAGGTAGTGTGCGTATTCCTGTTGAAGGGCATTCCAATGAAGAAAAAAGAACCCTTAAAGTAATCCGAATTGATAATATCGGAACTGGGGATTTAAAAATTTATGCGCTGGATGAATCGTTTGAAACAGATCCATTACAATCTGATGCTCCCAATCTGGTGAGAACAGAGGAAGTTAACTTTTATCCGGGCTACAGAGTTTACCTTTATTACAATGCACCTTGCCGATTGACAGATGGCTATGTTATTCCGCAGGATCCTGATGTATTGGAAAAGTATAGTATTTTCGGTGCAAGAAGCATTGCAACCTCTTATTCAGGATATAATTCAAGGATTTCTATTCCTACCATGATGTTCGGAAGAAGAATTGAAGCTCCTAAAACTCCTGAGAAACCATTAGGTGCAAACTATGCAACAAGACCGGATTACTTTGGACGTTCTTCATATGCATTTACTACTAAGTTTGCGCATAGGCCTTTCAGTGTAATGTATCTTCGGAGCAATGACGATATTCTTTTAAGTTCTTTATATGAATATACAGAAGGGTATAATAATGTTCCTACGCCGAATTCTATAGAACACATCCGTGCAAATAACAATGATGAATATTTCAATGCAAGATTATTGGAATTGGCAAATGCTACTATTGATGCGAATACAAAGCTATTCAGAAAATACAACGGATATGGCTTTCCGATTCCCAATAACAAAGCGTTTTTCAAAAGTATCAACCAATTTATTACAGAGCATAATCAACATTATCCCAGCCCGACTCCTATTCCACAGATCAGTGTAGGCCAGATTCAGACCATGGATCACGTGATCATTGAGCAGGATCCTGCGGGGCAGTTCGGTAAACTAACTTTCTATGATTTTGTGAAAGAGACGATTCAGAATTCATTCGTTCCTTTAACAGAGATTCCGATCCTTTATCAGCACATTCGTGAAGGGAATTATCAGCCGATTCCCAAAGCTCAGGTAATAAGGGATAAAAACGGGACGTTCCTAAATCCTACATCTCCTGATTTTGATATGGCTCCAATGATGAAAATCGTTGAGAACAATAAGACATTGTTTGTGGATTTCACATTAGACGGTGCCTCTACGAGCGTTTATTTTTATGCGGTGAGAGAAACGAATGCGCAGCTTGTTCAGGGAGATATTAGTACAGCAGTTGGTCCCGTAAGAATGGTAAATTCCTTCCCGCTGAGAACTCCTGAAATCAAAAGCGTTATTCCTGTCTTGGAAAATGAGCAATTAGACAGCGCACCAAAAATGCAGGTAACCATCAATTCGTACAACAAGATCTACAACATCAAAAAAGCGAAATTATACCGCGCGCTTTCTATGCAGGATGCGGTTTCCGTAAGAACGATGGAACTGGTTAAAGAGCTTGATCTGGAGGCTGAAGGCGTACTGGATGATGCGACCTGGACTCTGGAAGACACCTTCACCAGTTTACAGGAAATTCCGTTCGGCGATCCGCTTTATTACCGGGTAACTGTAGAAGCGGAAGTAGAATATGCCGAAGCGAACTATACTGGAAATCCGCAGCTGGATGTGGTCTTAACGGAATATGCCCCTTCCGAAGCTTCGAAAATCATGATTACAACGATTACGGAAAATGTTCTTCCGGAATCTCCGGAACTGAAATATGAATCTGATCCTGTAACAGGCAATAGCATATCTGCAGTAGTACTTCGTTGGGAAGAAGTTTGTTATAAAGGCAAATATCATCTTTATAAACTTAACAACCAGGGTAACTGGAAGGAAATAGCAAGAATGAACATTCTTGACAGCAACACAAATAAAGTGCAGCTTTATCTTTTCGAGACGGATCCGGCTACCAATCAGGAGGCTTGGATACCAAAGCAAATCTTCGATCTTTCGGGGAATACGGTCTCTCTGCCGTTGAATAAAGTAGGGATGAACCCACTTACCATAAAAGATGCAGAAGGTAATCCTGTTTATCATCATTTTAAAATGCTGGCTGAAAATACATCAGGAATGTTCAGCAAAGAAGATAGGATCCTTACTATTTATGATGAAAGCACATGGCCTGGAACGGGTGGTATTTCCTCAGATGGAACGGATGGGATGATTATCGAACAGACGTTTATTATACGAACGAATTAATTAATATTAACATTTAAAGAGAAAATCATGTCAAAAAAAACGATATCAGAATTAAAAGAATATTTTAAAGCAACAAAGAGGCCTACGGAGAGTCAGTTTGCAGATTTGTTGGACAGTTATGCACATCTTGACAGTGAGATCATAAAATACCTAGCAACATCTGAGTATACAACTTATCTGGAGTTTCCGCCAAATTATCAGGTGGGAGATTATATTGAATTCCTTGCTTTCCAACCAGATATGTCTTCGTCAGGTGGATATTATGAAATATCAGTAGCATATACCAGGGCTTATATGGCCTCTGCTGCTACTCACGTTGCTGCCGTCTCTCATTCAAACCCTAATATTTGGAGAGAATGTGGGAGAATTAACAGAAATAACTATATAGCCAACGAGAATACGAACTGTTTCACAATTGACGTTAATGGTGCCTCAAACAGATTTCGTGTCAGGGCTACAAAAGTAGACGGTGGCGTTGATGGAACGATGTTTATGGTAATTAAGGTCCGATCTATTAATAAAAATTTATCATGGACTGGATTAAATAATAAAGGTAATGATACTTCCACTATTGCTCTTCAGCCAATGACCGATGAATGGGAATTGTTGGTCGGCAGTGCATTTTCTTCTGAATCTGCAAAAGTTGCGATAAAAGCAAAATCTAATGGAAATGTCGGTATTGGAACCCAAAATCCGGATCAGAAACTTACGGTTAAGGGAAAAATTCACGCTGAAGATATTATCATCAATGCAAATGTTCCGGCGGACTATGTCTTTGAGAAATATTATGATAATTATTCTTCAGCCCGAGAAGATTATTCGATGATGAATCTAAACGAATTAGAGTCGTTTATCAAAGAAAATAGGCATTTGCCTGAAATTCCTTCCGGCAATAAAATGGCTCAGGACGGAGTAAATGTAGGAGACTTTCAAATGAAACTGCTTCAGAAAATCGAAGAGCTCACCTTATACACCATTGCCCAGCACAAAGAATTAGAACAGTTGAAATCACAAATAGACAACACCAATGCCTAGAAAATTAATATCAGAACTAAAAGAATATTTCAAAGCGACAAAAAGACCTACGGAGGCTCAGTTCGCAGATCTTTTGGATAGCTATGCCCATTTAAGTGGTCCGGAACTTAAACGAATTACCAATAATATCAATACCGAAAATGGATATCTGAAGCTCAGGGGAATGGATAACTCCGTTGTGGCGCAGATTTCCCTTCAGGATATCAAAAACAACATGGGAATTCCGAACAGTCTGGTACAAACGGTGAACGGACAAACCGGAAATGTTGTACTGAACCTGGAAGGTTCCACCGATAGGGGAAGTACTAGGGAGGGTATTCTTAAATATTTTACCTCAGAACAAAGTTCTACCAAGATTTTCCATATAAAGCTTCCTTATAATATCACCAATAGTTATGCGATGTATCACCTTAAGGCTACAGGCTATAATTATGGACAGGCCGACATTATCGATGTGACCTGGGTAGGATATTGCTATCCGCCTGCGGGAAATATTATAAGTCACAAATCTTATGTAGCAGCCTCTACCGCTATTACAGCAGGGCAGTATGTAGGTTCAGACCAGCATGTGTATTTATGGCTTAAATTACCAAGTATTTACTTTTCAACATTCAAAGTAGATTCAATGTACGTAGGAAACGGAGGGATTTTAAAAGAAGGCGATCTGAAGCTTATTGTAAGCGACGCCACTCAGCTTTAATATTTATGAAATGATTTGATAAAGGTGCAGAATAATTTCTGCATCTTTTTTTGCTTTAAACAAAAATAAAAACAAAAAAAACCACCCTTAAAAGGATGGTTTTTCGTAGACTCACAGGGATTCGAACCCCAGATGACTGAACCAAAATCAGTAGTGTTACCGCTACACCATGAGTCTCTGTTTGTTTTAGTGGTGCAAATTTACAGCTTTTTTCATTACATGCAAGAACTTTTTAAACTTTTTTTTAAATTTACAGGAGTTTTAGACACAGTACTTATGCAGATCGATTTTAATAATCTCAATATGAATCCATTATCTTTCAACTCGGAATTTGAAGCCAAAATCCGTAATTTTCTGGAGGAATGGTTCTCGGATTCCAAGACGGTAAAAGTACAGACTTCCGGCTCTACGGGAACGCCAAAGATTTTTGAGATCGAAAAAAAGAAAATGGTGAACTCTGCAGAAATGACCTGCAATTTCTTAGGATTGAAAGAAGGGGATACTGCTTTAATCTGCCTTCCCGTTGAGTACATTTCCGGAAAAATGATGATGGTACGGTCGATGGTAAGAAAATTAAAACTGATTATTGCAGAACCGTCTGTGAAACCTCTTGAAAATCTGGATGGAACAATAGATTTCTGTGCCATGACCCCTTTGCAGGTGGAAAATTCGCTGGATAAATTATATTTAATTAAAAACCTGATCATCGGTGGTGCTGCGGTTTCAGAATCTTTAAAAAAGAAAATCTTCCGGGTACTCGGACATTCATCCAATCAGACACGGATTTATGAAACATACGGTATGTCGGAAACGCTTTCCCATATTGCTTTAAAGCAGATCGTACCTGATCCGGAAAACTATTTCACCGCATTTGAACATGTGGAAATAGCGCAGGACGAGAGAGGTTGTTTAAAAATATTTGCGCCTAAAATCAATTCAGAAATATTGCAGACCAATGATTTAGTGGATATTAAAGACGGAAATCAGTTCAGATTTCTGGGAAGGGTAGACAATATCATTAATTCCGGAGGAGCAAAAATCTTTCCGGAACAACTTGAAGCTTTGGTAAAGAAAGAAATTGCCAATGAAGTGGTTTTCTTAGGCATCGACGATGAACGTTTGGGTCAGAAATTGATATTGGTGATTGAAGGAAACCCTTCGGAAGAGCTGANGAAAGAAATTGCCAATGAAGTGGTTTTCTTAGGCATCGACGATGAACGTTTGGGTCAGAAATTGATATTGGTGATTGAAGGAAACCCTTCGGAAGAGCTGAATCAGAAATTATCCGCGGTCGGTTATGAGAAAAAGTTCCATCGGCCTAAAGAGGTTATCTTCGTGGAAAAAATCCCAAGAACTCCCAACGGAAAAGTAAACAGGATTGAGCTGGAGAAAAGCTTAGATCATAAAAATTAAAATTCAATGAAAGATTTTACAAGGGAACTCAGCTTCAAAACTTCCCGCAGCAGTGGAGCAGGAGGGCAGAATGTAAATAAAGTCGAAACTTCGGTGACGGTTCTCTGGAATGTTGCGGAATCCGGATTTTTTAATGATTACCAGAAAGATGTAATTCAAACCAAATTAAAAAACAGAATTAACGCAGACGGCTTCCTGTTTTTAACTGTTTCCGAAACCCGGACACAGCTTGCCAATAAAAACAAATCGATTGAGAAAATTCTAGAAATCGTAAACCAGGCTATAATAATTCCGAAAAAGCGTTTGGCCACGAAGCCTTCCAGAAATCAGAAGCAGAAAAGACTGGATACCAAAAAGAAATTATCCGAGAAAAAAGAAAACCGGAAATTTAAGTATTAATAAATACCATTAAAAGAGACTGAACAACGATGTCATTTGATAGTCAGGACCATTAGTCATTATATTTACAGGAAAAACTCCCGGCATCCAGCTTCCTCTTCCGGCCTTTTCACCCATTTTAATTGTTAAATTTTATTCGCCTTTACCTTCAATTCACATATTCGTGTTATTTTTGCTGCAAATTTTAGACTAATGATCAAAAAACTTATCGCATTGAGCGTATTTTCCATTTCAGTGGCTTCTTTTGCCCAGAAAATTTCTATTTCTCCATCTGTAGGGTATGCCTGGAGACTTGCGAAAACATCAGCGAATCTCTCCAGAGATCAGAAAGAATATTTAAAAGGATTAAAAAGCGGGGTAAACTTCGATGTCGCCCTACGCTACGAAGTGAAAACCGGGCTTTTGATCGGATTTAAATATTCCAATTACAGCGCTTCTACAAGCGGCCGTTTCAGTGTAATGGATAATATGGGGAATGTGGTTTCCGCTAATGTCAGCACCAAGGATAACATCAATTTTTATGGTCCGGAAGTTACCTTAACCAACGATGCTCATGATACGAAGCATAAGCTTTTCATGTCTGCCGCTTTAGGTGCCATGACCTATACCTCCAAAACGGAAAACGTGAAAGGCAAAGGAACAACTTTTGGAGCGGAACTGGATTTTGCCTACCAGTATCAGATCAATAAGAATATTTTAATCGGGCCTAAACTGGGACTTTCCGGGGGAACTTTAAGCAAATTCAGCTACAACGGCCAGACGGTAGAGTTAGGAGATGATCAAAAAGAAAGCTTAACGAGACTTTCTTTAAGTGCAGCCGCTACATTCCGTTTTTAAGTTTTATCTTTGCACAAATTTAAAAAAATGAGCAAACCGATAACTGAATTCATAGAAAAGTATTACCTGCACTTCAACGCAGCGGCTCTGGTGGATGCTTCCAAAGGATATGTAGCCCACCTTAAAGATGGGGGTAAAATGATGATCACTTTGGCAGGGGCCATGTCTACTGCAGAGCTGGGGAAAATACTTGCCGAGATGATCCGTCAGGATAAAGTGGATTTCATTTCCTGTACGGGAGCCAATCTTGAAGAAGATCTGATGAACCTTGTAGCGCACTCTCATTACGAAAGAGTTCCTCATTACCGGGATCTTACGGCTCAGGACGAGTGGGACCTTCTGGAAAGAGGGCTGAACCGGGTTACCGATACCTGTATTCCTGAAGAAGAAGCATTCAGAAGATTACAGAAACATATCGTTGAAATCTGGAAAGATGCTGAAGCAAAAGGTGAAAGGTATTTCCCGCATGAATTTATGTACAAAATGATTCTTTCAGGGGTTCTGGAACAGTATTACGAAATCCCGAGAGAAAATTCATGGATGATCGCAGCAGCAGAGAAAAACCTTCCGATTGTTGTACCGGGATGGGAAGATTCCACCATGGGTAACATCTTCGCATCTTACTGTATTAAAGGAGAGCTTAAGGCGACCACGATGAAGTCCGGAATCGAATATATGACTTACCTTGCCGACTGGTACACGAAAAACTCTGCCGGAAAAGGTGTAGGCTTCTTCCAGATCGGAGGAGGGATTGCCGGGGATTTCCCGATCTGTGTAGTACCGATGCTGTATCAGGATATGGAAATGCACGACATTCCTTTCTGGTCGTATTTCTGTCAGATTTCAGATTCTACCACTTCTTACGGATCTTATTCCGGAGCTGTTCCGAATGAGAAAATTACCTGGGGGAAACTGGATATCACGACACCGAAATTTATCGTTGAAAGTGACGCTACCATCTGTGCACCATTGATGTTTTCTTATATCTTAGAAAATTCTTAATCGAAGATCTTATAAAATCTACATAAAAGGCTTATCCGTAAGCCTTTTATTTTTTTAGCCATTGGATACAACCGGTAAAAATAAATTTGATGCGCTGACAGGGATGCGTGCCGTTGCCGCGATTATGGTATTCGCTTACCATAACCGGAAATACTGGCGTACAGACCTACTCTTTGAAATCATGCGTTTCATCAGCGAGTGGCACATTGGCGTTACTGTTTTTTTTGTGCTGAGCGGCTTTTTACTGGCTTACCGGTATGAAGATGCGCCTCTGCAATCCGGAAAATCGTACCTGAAATATATATTGCTCCGTATCGCAAGAATCTTTCCGCTGTACTGGATCCTGCTGACTGCCTTTTTTCTGGATGCAAAATATTCCAACGATGTAGATACGTATTTCCTTCAGTATTCGCTTTTATATTCTTTGTTTGAAAAATATTCCGTTTCGGGGATCGTGCAGGCTTGGTCGCTCACCGTAGAGTTTTTCTTTTACCTGCTGGCACCGCTTTTATTCTTTCTGCTTAAAAAAAACTGGAAATACTGCCTTTTGTTCTTGTCGGGACTTTTCCTTGTGGGATGGGGCTCAGGATACGGTTTACATGAATACAACGGTAATCCTGAGGGTTTCCTGTATCCGTTACAGTTCATGACGGGAAGTACCTTTTTCGGAAGAAGTACCGAGTTCTTTTTCGGAATGCTACTGGCTTATCTCATGAAACAGGAAAAAGGACTCGGGTTTTTAAAAAATCTGAAAAAACCGACACTGATCGGCGGTATCTCAATCTTGCTATTAAATGTTGCCATAACTTTTTTTGCCCGTAATAATTTCGTTCACGGTGTGGAACGATGGGAAGGAAGACTGATCCATGAATTTCTTTTACCGGTAGCGATTGCCCTTTTCTTCTGGGGATTGATGACCGAAAGAACGTGGATCTCTAAAATTCTTTCTTCAAAAACAATTGTTTTATTGGGGAATGCGTCATTCGTTTTTTACCTGATTCACCTCAGCTACTTCAACATGAAGCTGAAATCGTACATTTACCTGCCGGACCGCAACTTTGTACTCTTGTGGACCTGTTCCGTCATCATCTATCTCCTTATCGAAAAGCCTTTGTACAGTAGTTGCAGGAAACTAATTTCAAAAATTAAATAATATTTTAAGCTAAAGAATTGACCAGGACAAAATAGCGATAGGCCAGGATCCCTTTCTGAAATTTTGTCAGGCTATTGGGATCTTTATCACTTAATTTCGGAAGTACGGCTTTGTTGATCTTATTCAAAAAGCTGAAGAATGACTTTTTCATGATAGAATATTTTAATTCCTTAAATCTTATCCAAAAAGTATGCGGTTTTTAAAATGTTTACAATCAATAACTAAAGACTTTTCTTGATTTTTATTTGAAAGTTTAAATAGGATTTTTGTTAAATGCCATGAGGGATAAACACAACGTTTGTCATCCCATCGGGATCTAAACATAATATTAAAGTAACGGGCGGAGGATTTACAGTAAGCTAACCCAATCATCTGCAAAATCTGCCAGATCAGCGTGAGACTTTTAGGCCGGTTTAGATAAAAAATCCAACTCAATTTTTTATATTTGAATACAACAATCAGCAATGAACGAAATATTCAAACAACAGGTCTGGGAAATCACCAGGTTCGTTCCCAAAGGCCGTGTAACAAGTTATGGCGCTATTGCCAAAGCCGTCGGTTTTCCCAATCATTCCCGCCACGTCGGAAAAGCTATGGGCGGCTGTCCGGAGGATGTACCGGCGCACCGGGTCATTTCAGCTTCGGGTACGCTTTCCGTCCCGGAATTCCAGGAAAGACTTGAAGCGGAAGGCATCATAGTGGAAAACGGAAGGATTAAAAATTTTAAAAACCTGTTCTGGAATCCGTTGGAGGAATTATAAGTAACAGATTATTATGGGTATCAATTTGAATGGGAACCTATGCTGGTATTTTTCATTTACTAAAAAAGTAAAGCAGAAAAATAGTCAGGATTATTTGATAGAGTTTACTCTTCATAAAAATGGAAACGGAATCATTGATATGTAAAGATGTTGGTAGTACGTTGACTGAAGAAACTTTCAGCATCCAGCTTCCTTCTTCCACCCAACTGGTTTGCAGTTTGAGTTCATGTTAATATAAGTTTTAATCTATAATAAAAAACCCTGCGGAGCTTTGCTCCGCAGGGTTTTTTATAAATAGTCAATTTATTTTTCCAGTTGCTTATAACTTCTCTGGATGAAGTCCGTCAGCTCTTTTCCTTTCAGTAAATTCTGGGAAAGTTTGGCAAGATCAAGCGCGTGCTTGATGAGACCTGCTTTTTGTTCTGCATCTTCCGTTTTCAGGATCTGCCCGGCAAATTCGCTGTTGGAGTTTACCACCAGGTTGTACATTTCCGGGAAACCGCCCATGCCGAACATTCCGCCGCCACCGGTTGCCTGCATATCTTTCATTCTTCTCATAAATTCAGGCTGGGTAATTGTGAACGGCGCATCGCTGCTGTCCAGGTCTTCAATCTGAACTGTAAATTTACCGTCACCGATAGATTCTTCCACATTTTTCTTCAGCGATTCTTTTTCCGTTTCATTTAATTTGGAAATAACAGGCTCGTCTTTCTTGATCAGGTTGTTGATATGATCGGCATCCACTCTGGCAAAAGAGATTTTGTCTTTTGACGTTTCCAGTTTTTGGATTACGTGAGGGATGATCGGCGAATCCAGCAGAAGCACTTCATAGCCTTTGTCTTTCGCAGCCTGGATGTAAGAATGCTGTTCATCGGCATTGGAAGCATACAGTACAACGAGTTTTCCGTCTTTATCCGTCTGGTTCGGCTTGATTTTTTCTTCCAGTTCATTCCAAAGGAAATATTTTCCGTCGGTTGTCGGATAGAGCGTAAACTTATCTGCTTTTTCAGCGAATTTTTCTTCCGTTACGATTCCGTACTCGATCACCACTTTAATGTCGTTCCACTTTTTCTCGTAATCTTCACGGTTTTCGTTGATCAAGGAAGCCATTTTGTCGGCCACTTTTTTCGTGATATAGGATGAAATTTTCTTCACGGCACCGTCAGCCTGCAGGTAAGAACGGGAGACGTTCAATGGGATATCCGGAGAGTCGATCACCCCGCGAAGCAGCATCAGGAAATCCGGAACAATGCCCTTCACTTCATCCGTTACGAAAACCTGGTTTTGGTACAGCTGGATCTTGTCTTTTTCAATATTTAAATTGTTGCTCAGTTTCGGGAAGAATAAAACCCCGGTTAAATTGAATGGATAATCAACATTTAAATGGATATTGAAAAGAGGCTCTTCAAACTGCATCGGATACAGCTCGTGGTAGAACTTCATATAGTCCTCGTTCGTAAGCTCGCTTGGTGCAATGGTCCAGGCCGGAGTAGGGTTGTTGATGATGTTGTCTACTTCTTCCGTTTCAGCTACGGCATCTTCAGGGGCATCTTCCGGTAAAGGTAACGTATGCGTTTTCGTTCCGAATTTAATCGGCACCGGCATGAACTTGTTGTATTTCAGCAACAGTTCACGGATCTTGCTTTCTTCAAGGAATTCCGTGGAATCTTCTGCGATGTGGAGGATGATTTCTGTTCCTCTTTCAGACTTATCCGCTGTCTCTTCTAAAGTGAATTCCGGGCTGCCGTCGCAGATCCATCTTACTGCTGGCTCGTCTTTGTAGGATTTCGTTACGATTTCCACTTTCTCAGCCACCATGAAGGCGGAGTAGAACCCCAGCCCGAAATGCCCGATGATCCCTGAATCTTTCGCTGTATCTTTATATTTCTCCAAAAACTCTTCAGCTCCTGAGAAAGCAACCTGGTTGATGTATTTTTCAACCTCTTCACCGGTCATTCCGATTCCCTGGTCGATAATCGTCAGCGTCTTGTTTTCTTTATCGATTTTCACTTCAATCTTAGGATTTCCGTACTCAACTTTGGCCTCGCCAATGCTTGTTAAATGCTTTAATTTTAAAGTAGCATCCGTTGCATTGGAAATTAATTCTCTTAAAAAGATTTCGTGGTCGCTGTAAAGAAATTTTTTAATAAGCGGAAAAATATTTTCCACCGATACATTAATATTTCCTTTAGTCATAATAATTTTTGTTTTTTAATTTCCTTTGGTTTCTCAAAAAAAATACCGTTTCCCATAAACTGACATTTTGGCATTGTTTCATATCGGGCCATTAGCTTCTATGGATTTATCAGTGAAATAGCTTACTTTTAATTTTTAAAATTACTTATCATAATGAATTTGAAATATTCAGTTTTTATGCTCCTGCTTATGAGCTGTTTTATGTACGGGCAGAAAAAGCCGCTGGACCATTCGGTCTACGACAGTTGGCAGAATATCGGAACAAGGAAAATTTCCAATAACGGAAAGTGGATTGCCTATTCGGTGGATGTTCAGGAAGGAGATTCCAACCTCTTTTTATATTCGGTAAAAGACAGGAACACTAAAAAGTTTCCGCGAGGAGTTAAACCCGAATTTACCGGTGATTCTAGGTTTGCTATTTTCCAGATCCGGCCGTTTTATAAAGATATCAAAGCCGTAAAAGATAAAAAGCTTAAGCAGAATAAGCTTACGAAAGATACTTTGGCGATTGTCGATTTTGCAGGCGGTAAAACAGAAAAAATTCCGAATGTAAAAGGATTTAAGATTCCTGAGAAAGCAGGTTCTCATATCGCTTATCTGTTGGAAAATATGAATGATAAATCTTCGGATGATTCTGAAAAGGAGGGCGATGATAAAAATGAAGAGGATAAAAATACCAAGCCCTTGCAGCTGGCGGTACGCAACCTGATGGATGGAAAAACAACGGTTTATGATGATGTGATCCGTTACGAATTCAGCAAGAACGGAAAGCGGCTGGTTTTCGTTACCAAAAAGCAGGAGGAGAAAACCGTTAAAAATAAAGAAGAGAAAAAAGATTCTGCCGCAGTAAAAAATGAAGATAAAAAAGTAACGGATAAATCCAAGCCGAAGAAATACCCTTTGGAAACCGTACAGGTCGTTGACCTTGAAACAGGAGCCGTGAGCAAAATCTCGGAAGTGGAAGGCGATTTCTCCCAATTGGCTTTTGATGAAGCAGGCAGTCAGTTGGCATTTGTGGGAACTTCCTCTGCACAGAATGATCTTGTAAAACTCTATCATCTGTATTATTTTAATGTTAAACAAAAAAAGCAGGAAGCTATTACCAATAGTCATTCTCAGATGAAAAAGAACTGGGTGGTTTCCGAAAACCGCTTACCGGTATTCAGCAAAAACGGAAAACAGCTTTACTTTGGAGTGGCCCCGAAACCTGTGGCAAAAGATACGGCGATGATTGCCAACGACCATGCTGTGGTGGATATCTGGAATTACAAAGACGATTATCTGCAGACCGTACAGCTGAAGGAATTGAAAAACGACCTCAAAAAATCTTATGCGGCAGTTTTGCAGACGGAGAAGCCGGATTTCTTCGTGAATATCGATGGCGAAGATCTGGATACTTTACGGTTGGTGAATGAAGGCAACGCAGAATTCGTTTTGGGGAGTACCAGTATAAACAACAGGATCGCCTCGCAGTGGGAAGGTTCAACAAAAAAGACGTATTATATTATTGATACCAAAACAGGAGAAAGAACGGAAATTGTGAGAAATCTGAACGGTTCGGCAGCGACATCTCCTCTTGGAAAGTTCGTTGTGATTTTCGACCGGGAAAAAGGGCAGTGGCTGAGTTACAATGTGAAAACAAAACAGACCACACCATTGACCAACGGTTTATCCGTTTCCTTTGTCGATGAAGAATTCGATATGCCCGACTTTCCGGTGGCGTATGGCATTGCATCCTGGACGGACAATGATGAATCGGTCATCATCCGCGACCGCTACGACCTTTGGGAGTTTTTCCTCAGCGGTTCAAAGAAACCCAGGAATATCACCAATGGCTTCGGACGTAAAAATAAAATTACTTTTGAAACCTACGATTTAGACAAAGACATTAAAAGCCTGAACCGGAAATCGACGATCTATCTGTCGGCGTTCGATAATACAACGAAAGCCAACGGCATTTTCAAAACTTCAATCAGTTCAAATGCTGATCCTGTAAAAATTAAAATGGAAGAGGTCTGGGGATACCGCAGCCTTCAGAAAGCTAAAAATGCCGATGAATATATTCTGGTAAAAGAATCTTATACAGAATCGCCGGATATTTACGCCACCACTGATTTTTCGGTGCAGCAGAAACTAAGCAGTACCAATCCGCAGCAGTCCCTTTATAATTGGGGAACGGGCGAACTGGTTCACTGGACCACGCCGAAAAAAAACGAATCCGAAGGGCTTCTCTATAAACCGGAAAATTTCGATCCCGCTAAAAAATACCCGATGATCGTTTATTTTTATGAAAAACTTTCAGATAACCTGAACCGTTATGTGGCACCGGCTCCGACGCCTTCGAGATTGAACATCTCGTATTTTGTAAGCAACGGCTATCTGGTTTTCACTCCGGATATTTCATATACCGATGGTCAGCCGGGAGAATCTGCGATGGAATACATCAATTCCGGAGTGGAAAAGCTGAAACAAAACCCATGGGTAGACGGGACGAAAATCGGAATCCAGGGGCAAAGCTGGGGCGGTTACCAGGTTGCCTATCTGATTGCTCATACCGATATGTATGCAGCGGCCTGGGCGGGTGCACCGGTGGTCAATATGACTTCCGCTTACGGGGGAATCCGCTGGTCTTCCGGAATGAACCGCCAGTTTCAGTACGAAAAGTCACAAAGCCGGTTAGGAAAAACCTTGTGGGAAGCACCGGATCTGTATATTAAAAATTCACCGTTGTTTGCGATGGACCAGGTGAAAACCCCGGTGGTGATTATGAGCAACGATAAAGATGGTGCTGTGCCTTGGTATCAGGGAATTGAAATGTTCACTGCCTTACGTCGTCTCGGAAAGCCGGCCTGGCTCCTGAATTACAACGGCGACGATCATAATCTCATCAAACGCCAGAACCGGAAAGACATCCAGATCCGTGAACAGCAGTTCTTCGATTATTATCTGAAAGGAGCCAAAGCTCCGGTTTGGATGACGAAAGGTGTTCCGGCTACCCAAAAAGGAAAAGACTGGGGATTTGAATTAACAGACGATAAACCCTAGTCAATAATGTATAAAACAAACCCGGCGGAGCTTTGCTCCGCCGGGTTTCTATTTAGTAAATATCAGAAATTACGACTTTTTATTCGCGATTTCTTCCTTGATTTTATTTTCCAGTTCCTCGGAAAGTTCAGGATTGTCTTTTAAGACATCTTTTACGGCATCACGGCCTTGTCCAAGCTTTGTTTCTTCGTAGCTGAACCAAGAACCGCTTTTCTTCACGATCCCCTGTTCTACCGCCTGATCCAGGATTTCTCCGGTTTTGGATACCCCTTCACCGTACATAATATCGAATTCTGCCTGCTTGAAAGGAGGAGCCACCTTGTTTTTTACGATCTTTACCTTCACACGGCTACCGATTGCCTCGTCACCGTTCTTGATAGGGGCACTCGCTTTTCTGATGTCTACTCTTACCGAAGCATAGAATTTCAAAGCGTTACCACCGGTGGTGGTCTCCGGGTTTCCGAACATCACCCCGATTTTTTCTCTCAGCTGATTGATGAAGATCACCGTACATTTGGTTCTGTTAATCGTAGCGGTAAGTTTTCTTAACGCCTGAGACATCAGTCTCGCGTGAAGACCCATTTTGGAATCTCCCATTTCCCCTTCGATTTCCGCTTTTGGTGTAAGAGCCGCTACGGAGTCGATTACCACGATGTCGATTGCTCCAGAACGAATCAGGTTATCGGCGATTTCCAGTGCCTGTTCCCCGTTGTCCGGCTGCGAAATAATCAGGTTTTCCAGATCGATACCCAGTTTTCCGGCATATCCTCTGTCAAAGGCATGCTCCGCATCAATGAAGGCCGCGATTCCGCCGGCTTTCTGAGCTTCGGCAATCGCATGAAGCGTTAAAGTTGTTTTACCGGAAGATTCAGGCCCGTAGATCTCAATTATTCTTCCTCTCGGATAACCACCTACTCCAAGAGCGATGTCTAATCCTAAAGATCCTGAAGGAATTACTTCGATGTTCGTATCAATGGCACTGTCACCCAATGTCATTACCGTCCCTTTTCCGTATGTTTTATCTAATTTGTCAAGCACCAGCGCGAGTGCTTTTTTCTTGTCGTCTATATTACTCATCTGTTGTTTAAATAATTGATCAAAAATACGAAAATTTAACGTCAAAAACGAATAATATCTACCACGCGGGCCTGTTTTTATAGTTAAAAAAAATATAAAATTCTATGATTTTTTAATACCGTTTCAGATTGATTTTTTCAGGAGCTTTTTCGCGCTTTCCGCTGCAAAATTTTTTTTCAAAAAAGGATTTCCGCTGCAATCCCGGCTAGGGCATTCGCTGGTAAATGATAAGGCATGCATGCGTTGTATACCATTTTAACTACTTCTATTTAATGGCAAATGTTGTAATTCAGCCGGAGTATCAGACATCGGATTTTGATGGATGTCCCTTCAATTAGATTTTTGAAAAAAATCAGATCGAGAAGTTGGTGATTAAAAACCAATGTTGACCATTTGTCACTTCTGCATTTTAATAAATCCTTTTCGTCACTTCGGGTAAATTTTCGAAAAAAATCATACCGAGAAGTTATTGGTCAAAAAACAAATTTGATCTGCCTGATGTGGTTGACTGGATCCATAACAAATTTTCAGTGTCCGGTTTAAATAATAAATTGTATAAACTTGGATTGTAAAATGGAATAATAAAAGGTAAGGGCTTAAACTAATGAAAGTTAGAATGCTGCACAATGGTATGATAATCACCTAATACCTTCATTTGTGATGCATTTCCTTTCCTGATCCTCGCTTCCCGGCTTACCAATCGGTCGTATATTTTATTAAGTGCGCGCTTCACCAGCGGAAATGCTTTTCTGTTGGCAACTTCCGGAATCCGGAGCCTCCTGCAAACCTCATCGTCCAGTAAAAACCAGGTACAGCAGATATGGAGGTAACGCAGGTTTCTTCGCTGGAACTTATATTTCAAGGCCGGGTTTTCCATCGACTCATTAAGCAGCGAATGCGCCAGCAGAACGGAATCATCATCCGCTGGAGGCTGAATGGAAGTCCACAGATAAAAATATTCGGTTGCCTGTTTTTTGTCATTGGGTAAAAGGTTTTCAGGAATTCCCAACAAATAACCGACATATTTCCAGAGGTGGAAGAGTCCTTTTTCTTCTTCCTCAGAGATTGTATTTCCCAGTTTATGCAAGCTGTGCATAAACACCAGGCTGAAACCGATGTACGTCGCCATCATGTCCCAGGAGTTGATGGGCTCACCCCAGTTTTCGGTATCCCAATCCTTATAATATTTTCTGACCGACAGCCTGGCGTAAGAATGGATCAGCCTGGTCTTGATCGCAAATTCGTAGCCTTTCTGATGAATTTTCAGTGCATCATACCGTGTTACATTGATCCAGAAATCCAGTGTTTCGGAAAGCCTTTTAACCGCGCCCTTTTTCAGGGCTTCGGTAGCAATCAGCGGTTTATTGAGGTAAGCGTAATCGTAGCCGCCCATCAGGCAGTAATCCCGTAATGAAATCAGAGAGTCGAGGTTACACCGCATACAAAGTTCTGCTCCACTTTTAATCAGTTGATAATCCAGCCATTCCGGAATGGTCTGGACCTGCAGGAAAAGCTGTCGTACACTTTCAGGGGTGTCGTCTCCCTCGGAGATACCATTACGGATGTAGCCTTCTATTTCCTTTGAAGCTTGGTGAAAGTTCTGGGTGAAATAAATATCTTTTACTACCTGATCCCCGGTTTCATCAACATGATCGTAATACGGGACAAATTTCTCAAAATCCCGAAAGCTGACTTCCGCTCCGGAAAACTCCAGCAGCTGTCTGCCGTTGCCATTTGTCCAGAAATCTTTGAAATGCTCCGAATCTTTAAAACGTGGCTGTAACATTATCCTTTCCATTGAAATAAATGTACAAGTTTTACACCGGAATTCCCAGCTGAGATTTGTCAGGGATAACTAACTGACGGTGAGTGAGTGGGCGATGGTGAATGGTTAATTTACTTCGCAGTGAATAGCGAATTTTTCACTGGAGGCATATGAGATGTATTCCTTTTAATTAAAATAATTTGAATCCGACACAAATTAAGATCTTCGATATAATGACAGTTATGAATATTAACAGGAATAGAGCTTCAGCCTGATGTTAGTGATATTCAAAAAAATTAAATAAAACACCATCAGGATTAAATGAATTTTTCTTAGCATGACAATAGGAAATACAGCGATATTAGGGACTGCTGCAGTACTATTTACCGAAAAAAAATTCCCGTATTCAGCTTATTAATGATGACAAGAATTTACTATTAACTGCAAAGCAAATTGACCATTCATTATTTGATCGTCCAGCTTCTAAATCAGTCCGCATTCGAAAGCTTTCGTTAACAGTTCCTTGCTGTTCCTGCACTTGGTTTTGGCTAAAATATTTTTGCGGTGCGTACGGATGGTATGCTCTGAAAGAATCAGCATCTTAGAGATCTCGGATCCGGAATATCCTTTGGCGATCAGTGCCAAAACCTCAGTTTCCCTTTTGGTAAGATGGATGTCCGAACTGTTTTCTGAAGGGTTTTCGATCTTTATCTGATAAAAATCGTTTCTTGGCCCGATTCCGGTAATCAGTACGGTGTTCGGATTTTTTTGGGTAATATGGTGGATGTTGGTGTGGATATTAACGGACTGGATCAGATTATGGTCTTCGTCTTCCATTGTAAGTACAGCCTGATGATGGAAGAGCTCATAATTCCCTCTGGCTGTTTTCATCCGGAAGCAGTAGCTGGATTTCAGGTAAAGGTGATTCTCTTTCCCCAACTCCATCATTTTCTGGATAACTTTTTCTTCTGCCTTCATGATGAAAGGAATATCGTCCGGATGGGTAAGGTCTATAATCTCCTTTAAATTCTGAGGGTATTCCGTTAATCCGTGAAGTTTCAGCAGGTTGGGATGATGATGTGAAAGTGTACTGTTGGTAAGATTAATCACGTAATAATAGAATTCTCCAATTGCAAACATTTCCCCGATAATACGTTCAATGGGAGGGATGTGGGCGATATGCTTTTTTTCTTTCCGTATACCGGAGTAAGAATTCCAGACTTCAACCAGTGGATGTTTTTTCTCAGAATGATCCATAAAAAATTAACATAACTAAATATAGTTAAATTTTTCTTAAAAAATACCACAAAAGGGGGATTTTTTTATAAAGATAAAATGCTAACATTTGTATACACCAATAACCATGAAAGCTCATTGTAAACAATACCTCATTCTGAGCAGGTTTTTCCCATATCATAAAACACAACTTTATATAAACATATTCATCATATGTTAGACAAAGTTTAGAATTTTCTGTTAGCTGTTTGAAAAGGATAAACTGGGATCCTCTGCATTTTTGTGGAGGATTCTTCGTTATTTAATGCCTGTTGTTTTCCGGCGAATGCTGCTTATTGTACTTTAAATTCTATTTTATTATCTGCATTTTTGCCTTGGATATTGGTGTAAATGAAGTTTCTGTTACATTTGTCTGATCCTAAAAAATCAACCCTGTCATCTGCAAATAATGAATAATTTCCTGTTTTGTTCAGTTTAACTTTTATTTCAAGCTCATAATTACCACTGGCTGAATTATAAGTCACATTGTGCCAGTTTTCTGCCCCATTCCTTTTGCTTCCTTTCACGTAAGTAACGTTGTTGCCGTCAAAAAGCTGAGTAGTGCTTGCAATATACCAGCCATCGGTTGTTCCTGTTTTTTGATAAAGATTGACAGGATCTCCAAAATAATTATTTTCCGAAGGAATTATCAATTGATAAGTAATTTCTTCTCCTTGGCTGTATACCTGCTTTAGCGGGGTTATTGTAATGAGGTTGGGAATGTTTGCGGAAGCTTCTTTACCGTCACAAACTTCCTCTCCGGTATTCGGGCAACTTTGCAGCACTGATAAAATCAGTACTGCAAAGAAGATTTTGAAGTATTTAGTACCCATAATTTTGGAAAAGGGTGTTAATCTTAGATGATTGCGCAGGATAAGCAGACATTAAAGGATTTTTTAAGTCGGCCGCACTATTTACTGATGAGGTAAGCCTGCTGAATACCGGCCCTAGGTTATAGATACTTCCACTCTGTATACTTACCTCGTCAAGCACAGTATTTAAGAAAGCTCCACTACCATTTCTGTGGACAGACTGATCAGCTGTGCCATTATTCCTCCCGGTGTCTAAAATGTCAACAATTAATCCATGAGAGAACCAGCTCCATTCATCAGTTCGGGTTGCGTTCATCGGTCTGTCGATTATATTAAATCCTTCTAATATGCCGTTTACATTACTCATATGCTGTCGCGATGAGCCTGTATTGCTTCTTATAATGCTGCTGTTGTAATAAGAATTACTTACATAGAATTCGGTTACGGTAGCCCAGCCTTCTGCCAATCCTATCCGTGCACCCGCCTGTAAGGACGGAGAAGTACCATCGTAGTACGGATCACCACCATGAAGATGGATATTGCTTATTTCTGATGCAAATAGCTGTGCCCAGTATGAAGCACCTACTTTAGAAGCATGAGAGTAATGTCCCGATTCATGGAAAATAAGCTGATGTATTCTTCGGCTGTCACTTATGGTTTCATTACTTCTTGGATTCAGTCCTGTATAAATTTGGTCCGGTCTTAAATGTTTAGGAACAAGATTAATAGTAAATCCTGACAGGATATTCGTTAAATTATGCCAGAAATTTGCCTGGCCGATATTTGCGAAAGAAGACATCAACGGCAATTGCTGATATTTATAAAGCATCGGAGTAGCCCCTGTCTGTTTATTTCCTTCCCATGCCCATACATTTGCATGGCTGATGGTGTTCGTAATACCGTTTGCATTACAATAGTCAACATACTTTCTAAGGCCATTATTAACGGTTCCTTTAGACCAGAGATGATTTCCGCCATTTGAAAAAGATGTATAGTCTATGTATTTATTCTGGCCGTTATTGTTTTTATTCAGGGTCATCAGGTAATCCGAAACGAAAAATCCTAATACTTCATTCCAGGTCTTTCTGATGGTAGCCGTTTCTCCTCTCCATTTTGCACGGATCTGTACATTTCCTCTGTATTTTTTTGCTGTACCGTTAAAGTTTCCCGCATTATCTGTATATGTATAATGCCACCAAAATATTCTTCCGTATGAAATTTCTGCTTTCATAAGCCCTTCAATATTTCCTGTTCCCGTATTTTTAATCGTAATGCTTCCGGCAGGATAAAATTTGTTGCTTGATTTCTGAGCATTTGTCAGCAGCAGGTATTTTTTTAGCTCATCTTCATTTCCTATTGAGATTCCATCGGCTTCAAGATCGTCTTTCCAGTCAGCAAAATAGAGAGAGACTGTTTCCACATTATATTCTTCTTCAGAAGGCTCATAGAGTGCATCTAGAATTTCATATTTTATTCCATCAGGAAGTTTATAATCTACAGGAATAGTAGTATATACAGGATGATAAAGATCTTCCTCATTTTGAGGATTTACATAATAATCTCCTTCTTCAATTACTTCATAATCTAATGGGTGATCTTGGAGAACGGGAGTTTCTATAGAAGATTCGTCATCCAGATTATTTAATACTTCAAGTTCGCTTTCTGATCCGGGGGTGATCTTGATGTAATAATGGGAAGCTCCTACTTTTTTGCCCGAAAACCCAGAATTAGCCACATTTTTATTATAATAATCAAAAGCCTTCTGCATATTTTCTACAGAATAGGGATTTATCAATTTTTTTCCCAGTACAATCTGAGTGTGGACATCGGGTTTGTTGTTTTCATTTGAGGCTTTTGCAGACAAAAGATTGTTTTGTGACGATAATGATTCATCTTTTTCTTGGAGAATATCATTCTGGCATCCGACAAGGGCCAGTGAAAAAAGAAAAATACTGATTGTTTTTTTCATGGTTGAAACTATATTTAAATTGGTAGTATTCAGGTTATGTATTTTAGTCGGGGCTAATATAGATAATTTTAACTAATAAAAAATTAAATTACGATTAATTATTTCTTCTGTTGAGGAAATAAAAAAAACCTTCCCGGAGGAAGGTTCTATGATGTATTGCTGATGATTGATTATCAATTACAAAGAAGCGGCATGTACCAGCATATCCACTAATTTGTTGGAATAACCCATTTCATTGTCATACCATGAAACAAGTTTTACGAAGTTAGGGGAAAGCATGATCCCTGCGTCTTTATCGAAGATAGAAGTTCTCTTATCTCCAACGAAGTCCTGAGAAACCACGGCATCTTCAGTATATCCTAAGATACCTTTCAGTTCACCTTCGGAAGCTGCTTTAATTACGGCACAGATTTCTTCGTAAGAAGCTGCCTTTTCGATTCTTACCGTTAAATCCACTACGGAAACGTCAACAGTCGGTACTCTGAAAGACATACCCGTTAATTTTCCGTTCAGGGCGGGAATTACTTTTCCTACTGCTTTTGCAGCACCTGTAGAAGAAGGGATGATATTGTTTAATGCCGCTCTACCTCCTCTCCAGTCTTTCATGGAAGGACCGTCAACCGTTTTCTGGGTTGCGGTGGTAGCGTGTACTGTTGTCATCAGACCTTCTACGATTCCGAAGTTATCGTGGATTACTTTAGCCAAAGGTGCTAAACAGTTGGTTGTACAAGAAGCGTTTGATAAAATTTTGATATCGTCTGTAAGTTCATTGTGGTTTACCCCCATTACGAACATCGGCGTATCATCTTTGGAAGGTGCGGAAAGGATTACTTTTTTAGCCCCTGCATTGATGTGCTTTGCAGCATTGTCTTTATCTAAGAATAAACCTGTAGATTCAACGATATAGTCAGCTCCGATTTCGTTCCACTTCAGGTTGTTCGGATCTTTCTCAGCGGTTACCCTGATTTTTTTTCCGTTTACCACAAGGTCATTTCCTTCTACGGAAACTTCACCCGGGAAAACACCGTGTACAGAATCATATTTAAGCATATAAGCCATGTATTCCGCATTGATCAGGTCATTGATACCTACCACTTCGATGTTATCTCTTTCAGTCATTGCTCTGAAAACAAGACGTCCGATTCTACCAAACCCGTTGATACCTACTTTAATTGTTGACATAATAGTTTGTTTTAAATTATATAAAAAAATATTAAATTGCTAAAATTTCCGAAATCAGCAGAAGGTCCTGGTTGATTTCATTGTGTTTTTTAATGGCATCCTCAATCGGTGTGTAGACCAATTCATTGGAACGCATTCCGGCCATCACATTGGTTTGTCCTTCCATGAGTCCTGTTACGGCTCCATAGCCCAGCCTGCTTGCCAGAACCCGGTCGGCACAGCTTGGAGATCCGCCCCGTTGCATATGTCCCAAAACCGCGACACGAATGTCGTAATCCGGGAATTCCTGCTTGGTTTTTTCTGCCAGTTCGTAAACGTTGGCTAATTTTTCTCCTTCCGCTACCACCACGATGCTTGAAGCTTTTCCTGTTTTTTCCGCATTTCTGAAGTTATTAAAAAGCTCATCGATGCTGTCTTTGGTTTCAGGGATTAGAATATCAAGTGCTCCGGTAGCCAGTCCGCTGTTTAAAGCAATAAAGCCTGCATCACGGCCCATTACCTCCACAAAGAAAACCCTGTTGTGGGAGGTTGCCGTATCACGGATCTTGTCGATGGCATCCATCGCTGTATTCAATGCGGTGTCGTAACCGATGGTATTATCAGTCCCGAAAATATCATTATCGATGGTTCCCGGTACACCGATTACCCGGATGCCGAATTCTTCATTGAAGATCTTTGCTCCGGTAAACGTTCCGTCTCCTCCGATGCATACCAATCCTTCAATGCCGTGTTTTACGCAATTGTCGTAGGCTTTCTGACGGCCTTCTTCGGTTCTAAATTCCTGGGATCTGGCAGATTTCAGAATCGTTCCGCCCTGGTTGATTATATTTTTTACGGAACGAGGTCCCATTTTCAGGAAATCATTGTTGATCAGGCCATTGTAGCCTTCTCTTACTCCGTAACACTCTATGTTGTAATAATTTGCGGTTCGTACTACCGCCCGTAACGCTGCATTCATCCCCGGAGAATCGCCCCCTGAGGTAAGAACTGCAATTTTTTTTACAGCACTATCTTTCATCTGGTAAAAAATTTCGAACACAAATTTACAAAAACAAGTTCAGATAAACGCAGTAACTTGATAAGAGATTTGAATATAAAGAATTAAAAACTTCTAAAGTTTGTGATTTTAAAAATAAGGCTGGCCATTTTATACTGTTTATTACATTTAAGTTAATACTGCTCCTCGGAAATCAGTTGTTTACCCCAATTGTTTAGAAGCCAGAGAATCTCAACCAGCCGTTCTCCCAATTCGGTTAAACGGTATTCCACTCTCGGAGGCAGTTCATGAAAAGATTCTTTCGTTAAAATTCTGTCGGCAACCATTTCGCTGAGCTGTTGGTTCAAAACCCTGCGGTCTACTTTGGCTATTCCCCGCAGAAATTCACTTGGTCTTTTTTTACCGGCGTGGATCTGCCAGACAATGGGGATTTTCCATTTTCCGCTGATGGTATTGACTGCAACTTCCAACGGACAGATTTTATTTTCTTCAGAATTTTTTTTTAGATTCATAATGTTGACATTTTTATCACTATGGGCGAAAAATATGCGGTATTGTTTATGTCATGTCACTTTCGGACTTTTGTAAAGATAAGCAAACGATCATGAATGAAAAACGAAAAGGAGCACGCTCCGCTAAAGATATTCCGGAAGAAATTTTAGCACAGCTGAACCAGGGAACTCTGGAAACCGTAAATCTTACTGAATGGCTGGCGGTGGACCAGAAAGTATTGCTTGCAAACCTGTTGAAACAAACCGGCCGGTCAGCCTATCTGCCGCCTGTACTGGAAAACATAGATGCTTTAAAAAAACAGACGGTCAACACCATCAGCGAAGCTGTGGGAATGGGAATTCTCCATCAGGTATTGCAAAATAACGATGAAGGTTTTTTACAGATTATTTCGGGACATCCGTCGGATATGGTACGGTGTTGGGCTGCTTACACGATCGGAAGAAACCGGGAACTTAATATTACGGAAAAATTAGATAAGATAAAGATCTTTGCGGCAGATGCCCATTTCGGAGTCCGTGAAATTTCCTGGATGGCGGTAAGGCCTGATATTTCCGCTCACCTGGACGAAAGTCTGTTGGTTTTATCAGCCTGGACGAAAAATGAAAATGAGAACATCAGACGTTTTGCCAGCGAATCTACAAGGCCCAGAGGAGTCTGGTGTGCCCATATTGATGTATTGAAACAGAATCCTGAATTAGGCCTGGTCATTGTGGAACCTTTAAAATCAGATCCTGCAAAATATGTTCAGGATAGTGTGGGAAACTGGCTGAATGATGCCGGAAAATCAAAGCCTGACTTCGTGAGAGCTCTTTGTGAAAAGTGGCAGAAAGAAAACTCCGCGAAACAGACGGTTTACATTGTTAAAAAAGCGATGCGAAATATAATCAGGTAATTTCCATTACCATTTTTCCGTCAGATATTTCCAATATCTTCTGGGCACATGCTGAATATGCAATTTCAGATTCTTCCTTTCCACAATATTGGTTCTTGTAAAATACCGCTGCCAAAGCGTCTGATATCTTTTTTCCTCATCATGGAACTTCTGATGGTACTGATGGAGGTCTATTTTTTCATCCGGATAGAAAAAGTCGCAGGTTTCCAGGTCGTATAAAATGCCGTAATGTCTCCGCAGGTCGTAGATCATCCATTTCTGATCCTGGTAGCGGTCTTTAAAGTGCTTCCGGATCAGCGGAAGTACATTGAAATCGGGATCAATTTTGGCAAAGAAAACTCCGTCCTGCATTTTTTCAAAACGGACGAATGCCGTCATACGGTGCCGCTCCCGGTTCACCGATTTGCAGATCTTCGAGATTTTTAAAATAGCATCATCGGCATAATTCTGAAGGATATTTTCATCCGGATGCTTTACGGATTGCCTGATGGCCGATAAAATCAGCTGTTCCATTTCCGGATCTTCCGAAAGATACACTTTCAGCAGCTCATTAATCCCCTGTTTCCCGATATTCTGTTCTAATTTATGTAAAACCCTTTCTGCTTTCTCAGTCTGCGTGATTACTTTATGGATTTCCGCAAAGATATTTTCCTGATGAAACCTCTCCCGGCTCACGATTTCCACGTCTTTATACTTATATTCGAAAACCTCAAATACAGATGTTAAAAGTCCGTCGAAACTGCTGTCGTAGAGTAGGGTGGTCATGGATTGGATGAATGAAACAGTGTAGCAATTAGGAAATTAAAAATAATTCGGGATATCTCTGCTTCCGTGAAGTACTCTTACGATGCGGATATGATCGTCCAGTATTCTGTAAAAGATTACATGATGATCTTTCGGAAAACTGTATAAACCAGATTTAACTTCATTACGTTTTTTCCCCGAATAAGGATTCATAACCAGAGCTTGAAAAACTTATTCGGGCTCCAGAAGATATTTTCCGGCTTGTTCAAATCCTGAATGATACAGTGACGATAAAACTCATGGAGACGGAGTGCATCACGTACAACTTCGCTCGCATTTTGGAAGTCACCCGATTCAACCTGCTCAGAGATATATTGTTCCTGTTTTTTTGGTGAAACTGACATTCATTGTAAATTGCTTTTTCCAAAATTATAAATTATATCCAGATTTAGCAAATATAGATAGGATTAAAACAAAGTCAGCTGCTGTGAAAACTGATTGTGAAATTTGGAAGAGCTTCCACCGATCAACAATTTCTTTAAGTTGTGATCGGTTAAATATTTCAGGAAAACATTTCCCGCATTAAAATCAATAAAATACTTAGCCCGGTTGACAGCAGCACCCAGCTTTTTAAGATGATCGATATTCAGAACCTGAAAACGGCGGGCATTTACGATTTTTTTTGCTGTCTTTACGCCAATGCCGGGAATCCTCAGGATCATCTGATAATCGGCGGTCTGTAAATTCACCGGAAACTGGTCAAGGTGACGCAAGGCCCAGCTCAGTTTCGGGTCGACCTCCAGATCAAGGAACGGCATATTGGGGTCCAAGATCTCTTCAGCTTTAAAACCGTAAAAACGCATCAGCCAATCCGACTGGTACAGCCGGTTCTCCCGGAGCATCGGAACTTCGGTTGTTAGAGAAGGCAGCCGCTTGTCTTCCAGTACCGGAACATATCCGGAATAATATACCCTTTTCAGGCTGAAATTTTTATAGAAATGATCCGCTACTTTGATGATTTGCAGGTCATTTTCGTTCGTTGCACCTACGATCATCTGCGTAGACTGGCCAGCCGGAGCAAACTTTGGTGTTTTCCTGAAAATTTTCTTTTCGTCTTTATATTGTGCAATCCCATTCTGGATATATTTCATCGGATTCAGCATATCCTGGCGGTTTTTTTCGGGAGCCAACAGTTTCAGTCCGCTTTCGGTCGGGATTTCAAGGTTGATGGACAGACGGTCGGCATACAAAGCGGCCTCCTGCATCAGTTCGTCACTTGCTCCGGGAATCGATTTCAAATGGATATAGCCGTTGAAGTTTTCTTCCAGGCGCAGTTTTTTGGCAACCCGTACCAGACGTTCCATCGTAGTATCTGCGTTTTTGAAGATCCCTGAACTTAAAAACAGGCCTTCTATATAATTTCTGCGATAAAAATTGATGGTTAAATCAACTACTTCTTCTACCGTAAAAGCAGCTCTCTTTATATCATTTGAACTTCTGGATACACAATAGGCACAGTCATAAATGCAATGATTGGTCAGAAGAATCTTGAGAAGGGAAACACACCGGCCGTCTTCAGTATATGTATGACAGATACCACTTGCGGAACTGTTTCCCAAAGCGCCTTTTTTATTTTTTCGCGACCCTCCGCTGGATGAGCACGAAACATCATACTTTGCCGCATCGGCCAGTATTTCAAGTTTTTCCTTAAGACGGTCAAAATTCATAGATATTATTGAAAATAATTATTTTAAACCTTATTTACTGTTCAAAGATAGTTCCTAAATTGACAAAAATCAACCTTTTTTCATTGATGTTATCAACAGTTTAAAGTGACAAATTAGTATATTTACGCTCATCAAATGAGCTGTGAAATCGCAGATATCCGATTTCGCCCGGCAATCAAAGAAATAAACACACCCACTATGAATCATACACCCGTTGAAGGTTTTTCCAAATTAACGAAACAGGGAAAAATCGATTGGCTTGTTAACGAATATCTTGAAGGAAACGAAGAATATCAGAATATATTGCAGCAATACTGGAACGAAAATCCTGATCTGCAGAAGCTTCACGATGAGTTCTCCGAAAATACGATTTCCAATTTTTATATGCCGTACGGGATTTCCCCGAATTTCCTGATCGACGGGAAGCTGTTTGCCCTTCCGATGGCGGTTGAAGAAAGCTCCGTTGTAGCGGCAGCTTCAAAGGCGGCCAAATTCTGGCTTGATAAAGGCGGTTTCAAAACGACTATCATCAATAATGAAAAGCTGGGACATACCCATTTCATCTTTAATGTCGAATCCCACAAGCTGCTGCATTTTTTCAATTTTAACCTGAAGAAAAAATTGCTGGAAGCTACAGAGGAGATTACGGCCAATATGAGAAAGAGGGGCGGTGGTATTTTAGACATCAAGCTGGTGGATAAAACTTCCGAAATGCCGAATTATTACCAGCTGAAAGCGAGTTTTGATACGGTGGATTCCATGGGCGCGAACTTTATCAACTCCTGCCTGGAGCAGTTCGGAAAAACCCTGAAGCAGGAAGTGGCCATAAGCGAAGATTTCACCCAGGAAGAAAAAAGCTCCTTACAGATCGTTATGAATATTCTGTCGAATTTCACACCGGATTGCCTGGTAAGGGCTGAGGTCTCCTGTAAAATTGAAGACCTGAAAGACGACAGCGGAATTTCCAATGAAGAATTTGCCTGGAAATTCAAACAGGCCGTTACCATTGCTGAAATCGAGCCTTTCCGTGCCACGACCCACAACAAAGGAATTATGAACGGAGTGGATGCCGTGGTGATCGCTACCGGAAACGATTTCAGAGCTACCGAAGCCTGTGCCCATGCGTATGCCGCAAGAAACGGGAAATATTCTTCTTTAACGCACTGTACTACGGACAACGGTATTTTCAGATTCTGGATCGATCTTCCTATTTCAGTGGGAGTTGTGGGAGGTTTAACGAATCTGCATCCTTTGGTTAAATTTTCTTTAGCACTCTTAGGAAAACCGTCGGCACAAGAACTGATGAGCATCCTGGCGGTTTCGGGGCTGGCCCAGAATTTCGGGGCACTCCGTTCGTTGGTAACCACAGGAATCCAGAAAGGGCATATGAAGATGCATTTGCTGAATATTTTAAACCAGATGGGCGCTACCGAAGAGGAAAAGCAACACTTTGTGACGTATTTCAAAGATAAAACGGTAAGCCATCACGAGGTGATTAATGAATTTAACCGATTGAGAGAAAAATAATGTTTGGAATAATAGTCTCCGCGCTGATGCTCGCTTTTGGGATTTTCCTGAAGCTGACCAAAGATCCTGGGTTTGCAAGGAATAAAAAATTTGCCTGGATGTTTATCGTAATCGGATTGGTGGCCTTGGCCTTTAAAATTTATATGTTCAATGAAAATAAATAACCTATTTTCTATGGTTGTTCACGAAATGTTTTCTACAATGTGGAAAATATTTCATGTGTGTGCCCCTACAAAAATTTTGTTATTGTTATTCATTCCCGCAATGAGCTTCTCCCAGCAGAAGAACGTAACGATTACCGATCTGCCGCCCAAATCAGAAGATTTTGTTTTTCCCGTAGTTTCTTACCCGCAGGCCTCAAAAATTGCAGACAAGATCAATACTTATCTGCAGGTGGATCAGCTGGAATATATCCCCGGTTCGGCAGGAAAGCCGTCTGGCCGGGTTTCTTCCGGTAAAACATCATTCTCCAACTACATTTATTTTTATAGCTGGAAGAAAATGGAGACACCGGAAAATATTTTAAGTATCGCTTTGGAAGGAGAAGCTTCAGGTGCTTATCCCGAAGGTTTCAGCATATGGAAAAATTTTGATCTCAGAACCGGAAATCTGATTAATGCAGAAGACCTTTTTCAGCCTCAGGCTGTTCAAATAATAGAAGGCATCATTCGCAAGAAGGTCCGAAAAAGAATCAATGATTTTCTCACGGATTTAAAATCGCAGAAAAACCCTTCTGAAGAAGTGCAGGACCAGATTGCTATGTACGAAGGCTGTTCTACGGAATATACCCTGGAAAGCATTAAGTATTATTTTGCAAAGGATACAATAAAATTCATTGCGGAAAGATGTTTCAACCATGCAATGAGGGCTCTGGACGAACTGGGCAGTCATGAGGTAGAGTTTACCTTTAAAGAACTTGAAAAATACTGGAGTTCTTATGCGAAAAATTTGCTGTCCGGCTCAAAGCAGGTAAATCAGACCGGTTTCAGAAATAAGCTGTACCACGGCAAAATCGACGGTAAATATCCGGTAACGGTTTTAATGGGCGACGTGTATGAAGATGGTTCCTTCTCCGCAAAATACTGGTACGAGAGCAGTAAAAAACTGATCGAATGGCACGGCAGAGTAAAGGGGAACCATATGTCTCTGGTAGAGAGCGGTGAATACAGTGAAGAGGCAAAGCAGTGGATGGTACAAGCTTTGATCGATGCCGATCTGAAAGGCAATAAAGTCACCGGAACCTGGCGGGATGAGAAAACAGGAAAATATTTAAAACTGGAATTAGAAGAATTATAATATGAAAACAATTACCTTGGTTTTTGGTGCTGTTTACGGAATGCTTTCCGTGATTTTAGGTGCGTTCGGCGCGCATGCCTTGAAGAAAATTTTATCGGTGGAAAGGCTGGAAAGCTTTGAAACAGGAGTGCGCTATCAGATGTATGCCGCATTTTTCCTACTGATTGTAGGCTACATTTTAAAGTTCGACACTTCGTCGCAGAAATGGATTTCCATTCTGATGATCGCAGGGACGATGTTGTTCTCGTTCAGCATCTATGCCTTAAGCATGCAGGATTATCTTGGGATGAACCTGAAATTTTTAGGACCGATCACTCCGCTGGGTGGGTTGATGATGATTATAAGCTGGCTGATGCTGATTTTTTACTTTGCCAAAAACAGAATTTAGTCTTTAGCGCAGAAGCGGGAAAATCATCTCCCACGATTGCACGGATTTTCACGGGTGACAATGCTTTTTTTTGACACATGAGTCACGGAGAGAATTTTGATGGTTTGAAAATATTTTTAAACACTTTTGTGATAGAATTTCTTTTACAGATTTTCACATATTAGAGTTTGGTTTCGGCTATGCTCAAGCACCTGCAGACTGTTTCTTATGAATCTTCTATGATAATTTTTCACGTACAGTTTGTGATCCCGGTAGGGATCTCAATAGAGTATTAGAGAAGCAATGAAAGGATTCTTGTTCGGATACCTGCGGAAATCGAAGATTCGACGGAGTCAATGACAAAATGCTGTAAAATGACTGTAAAAATTTCAACGCTTTATCCGTCATCACTTTAAATGGGGATCGTTTAAACATTTCAGTGAAAATCTTTGATTTTCTCTGATGTGCTCTAAAAATATACGCAAAGCATGAGACTAAAATCTTATGAGACTGATGTGTAAAAGCTTTAGTAGCGATCACAATAAGACACCAATTAAAAAACAAATGATGATCGTAATTTTAAATTTTACATTAAAATGAAAATCAACAGAAGACGGCGGATCATCAGAACCTTTAATTTGCTGGATCAGCCGATCCGGTTCAATCCTTTTGTATTCAGCCGTACTTTCTTTATGTGGGCCATTACGGGGCTGGTAGGTGGGACCATCGCCGGTTGCTACTGGATCATCCTTGAACATTTCACCGAATTTTTGGCGGAGTTCCAGGGATGGATGGTGATTCCTACGATGGCAGTCTGTGGATTGCTGGCAGGGCTGGTCATCCATTTTATAGGTGATCCTGGAGAGATCCATCTGATCGTTAACAATATCCGTTTCAACAAAGGGAAGCTGGATCCTAAGAACAATCCTTCAATGATCTTATCTTCGCTTTTTTGCGTGGCATCCGGGGGAAGTCTAGGTCCGGAAGCACCTCTGGTACAGGTCACCGGCTCTACGGGAACCTGGCTGGGGAAAATGTTCAGATTGAAAGGGGAGGAGCTGCGTTCTCTGAGCATTGCCGGCATGGCATCAGGATTTACCGCGCTTTTCGGTGCACCACTCGGGGGAAGCCTTTTTTCGCTGGAAATCCTGCACTACAAGCATGCGGTGGAATATTACAAAGCCATCATTCCGGCATTGGTGGCTAGCTGTTTCAGTTACCTGATGTTTGCACTTATTATCCATTTGGGAATCGGCGCCACATGGGATCTGAAAGCCTATCATTACAACGGAGTGTACGATTTTTTATATGCTTCCTTGTTCGGGACTGTAGGAACTTTATTCGGCTGGATCTTTATTTTCATAGTTAAATTTTTCAAGAAACTTTTTGAATACAGAACGTTCCCGATTTATATTAAAACCTTGGCAGGGGGTGTCGTTTTAGGTTTGATTGCCTTTTACTTTCCCATAACCCGGTATTTCGGGCATAACGAGATCAATCAGCTGATCAATGGGGACTATGCACTGAACTTTCTGATTATTGTCCTGATCTTTAAAATTATTGCAATAGCTGTTACCGTAACTTCCGGCTGGAGAGGCGGTTTCATCATTCCGTTGTTTTTTGTAGGAACAACCTTAGGGCTGATTATCCACCAGTTGTTTCCAACGGTTGATACGACGCTGGCCATTGTGAGCTGCATGGCCGCTATCAATTCCTGTGTCACCAGAACGCCGATGAGCACCACGATCATTCTCGGGACCTTAACGGGGTTCACCTATTTCGTGCCGATTCTTTTTGCGAGTTTAACCGGCTATTTCCTCGCTCCGAAAATTCCGTTTATCGGTTCGCAGGCTCATCAGTTATCAGAAGAATAAAATATAAAAAGTTCAGGTTTTTCCCGAACTTTTTTATAATGTAAATTTGATAATAAGTGGATTGGCGATATATTGACACGAAAACTTCCAGCCTCCAGCACCACTTTTCCCGTTTGTTACCTGATTTCTACTTTGAGTTTCCATTATTGTAGAGGAAATTCTCCCTCATCCACTTCAGCTTATTGTAGCTTTTCAGGAATTTATTATTCAGCAGGATGAATTTTTCCTGGGCATCGATCATTTTATTTTCCCTGGAATTGATCAGGAACAAAGAGCTTTCTCCGTTGCTGTAACGGGTTTCTTCCGCCTGAAGCAGCCGCTGGTAATTGGTAAGATTTTCCCGTGCGATATCGATCTGTGTATGATAGTTTAAAATCTCATTTTTATAGGTCTGGATTTTGGTTTCAAGCTCCCTTCTTTTAATCTGGGTATCCAGGGTATTCTGTGCCAGTTTAAGCGTGGCAACTTCATAATTGGCCCTGGCTTCCCGTTGAAAAATAGGAATCTCCAGTTTCAGCCCATACTGGAAATTATTATCAAAAAGCGGGAGATAATCGGCCCGGTAATTTTCTTTATTGAAAAAATTATAGGTGAAATCCAGCTTGGGAAGAAAGCTCTGCCATTTAAGCCTCCGCTCGCTTTCCAGGATATTTTCTTTCTGAAAGTAATACAGCAGGGAAAAATGCTGATCAAGGTTTTGCTCCTCCACATTCTGAACCAACATCTCAAAATTACTGAAAGCCTCACTGTTTCCTGTGGAATCGGAAGGATAGATCATGGCGGTGAGATCATACAATTCCCGGTTGTCTTTCCATAAGAACAGCTGAAGTTCCTGGGTGCTTTTTACGAAATTCAGAAAAGCATCCCTTTCCTGCAGTTGAAAGCTTTGAAGCTGTGAAGCCGCTTCTACCGTGTCTATAGCGGGACGTTCCCCGAACTGGTAAGTCTTTTTTGTAAGTTCAAGCCTGTTTTTATTAATGGCGACAGCTCTCCGCTGAAGCTGGTAAAGCTCAAAATTTTTCACCCATTCCCAATAGGTATTTTCGGCTTCAAGAAGCAGGTCGTTGGTAAGGACAGCCTGTTCCGCTTCTGTCATTTTCAGGGCATACCGCGATTGTTCCAGCATGGCCCTTCTTTTATCATATAAAAGATTCTTTGCCAGTGGAACCGTTACGCCAAACTGATACAGTCCGCCTTTCGTATCGCTGTTATTGAGCTTTTCACCTTCCAGGTAATTATAGCTTCCCGTAATATCGATTCCGTACCAGGTGGGAATACCAAGTTCCAGATTTTTCTGCCGGTAATATTGCACGCCGTCGATGTTTTTTTCGCCGAGCTTTCCGCTGAGTACAGGATCAAAATTTCCCCGTGCCCGCGTAATTTCTGAAGCGGCAATTTTATTCTGAAGCTGATATTTTACGGCTAAAGGATGATAGATCTTCACAATCGAAATAAATTCCTTTGCAGAGATCTTCAACGAATCCTGTGCTGAAAACAAGGTACAAAACAGCAGTGCCAAAAGCGATGTTATTTTACTTCTGCTTTTCATTCTGACTGGCTTTTTCGGTTTTCACTTCGTAATAATCCGGCGGGAATCCATTGATATTCCGCCACAGTTCATACCATACCGGAACATCATTCAGGATGGCAATCCCCTGAACGCCGGTACCCATTTTAATTTTGGGCGGCCATCTTTTTTCCTTTTTATCTTCTACTACCAATGCTTTGAAAAGACCGTTCGCACTGATGTTGCTTTCTACGGCAATTACTTTCCCGGCAAAGATGCCATAACTCGAATCCGGCCATCCGGAGAATACGATCGCCGGGAAACCGTCGAAAATACACATCACCCGCTGGCCTTCTTTGATGAGCGGAAGGTCTACCGGCTTAATGTAAATTTCTACAGCATAATCGGTTGTTTTAGGGACGATGGTTCCGATGCTTTCGGTTTCTTTCAGGATTTCCCCGATCCCTGCTTTATTCAGCTGCACGATCTGCCCGTCCTGGGAAGCAACAATATAATATAATCCCTGACGGAATTTGTAGTTGGCCACCTGGTTTTCCAGCTTTGCAATATCTCCTTCGCTGCCCTCGATCTGTCCCATGCTCTGGAACCGTTCTCCTTCAGTTTTGCTGAGTTTCTCGGTGTAATCCTGGATCACAGCATTCTGCTCGATCCCGGTATTCACGATCTCCTGCCGGGTCTGGGCAACTTTATTTTCGGATGAAGTTTTTTTAGCCATTGCATTCTGGTAAGAAATGCTGCGCTGCTGAAACTGGGTTAGGGAAACCAAACCTTCGTCATACATTTTTTTCTGACGGGCATACTGGTCTTCGGAAAGTCTCAGTTCGTTGATCGCTGCTGCCAGTTCGGCTTCTTCTCCCGCAAGTTTATTCTTGAGCTGGCTGATTTTAATCTGAAGCTGATTCAGTTTAAGATCTTTCGCTGTAGCAAGGGCCTGAAGCTGGTTGTTGGTAGTTCCCACTTTCGCTTCATAATAATCCCGCACCCCTTTTTTAGCTTCCACCTGTTGCTGGGTCCTTTGTACCAGAAGCGGATCAAAATAATCGTCCTTCACTTCGGAAAGCTGCAGGATGGTATCTCCCTCTTTTATATAATCTCCATTTTTTACATACCATTTGATAATCTTTCCGGGAATAGGAGAGTTGAGCTGCTGCGGGCGTTGCTCCTGGTACAGCGAGGTCACATTTCCCATGACCTTAATGTTTTGGGTCCAGGGAAGAAACAAAACGATAACCGCCGCCATAAGGATAAAGAAGAACCATCTTTTTACCCGCGATTTTTTATGGATGTTGTATATTTTATCGAATGACTGAATTTTCATACCTGTATTTTTAAGATAAATATTTAATACTTCCGTTTTCTACATGAATGTGCTGGTCTGCGTAATGCAAAATTTCGGAATTCTGTGAAACAATAACAATTGTCGTCTTGTGCTTGATCTCCTCAAGATACTGCAGCATTTTATATTTAAAGGTGTCATTCATCCCGTCAATAGGATCTTCAAGGAGCAACAGTTTTTTGTTGCCGGCCATAGCCCGGAGCAACAGAATTTTTTTCTTGGAGCTGAATGAAATTTCGGGATCTGTCTCGCTTATGTTGGTAAAAAATCCGCTGGTAAACTGGCTTGAAATATTTTCAGCTCCTATTTTTTCCGAAAGTTCCAGTACTTCTTCGGTATTTATGTTTTCATTACCTAGAAGGATATTGTCCTGAACCGTCCCCTGAATGATCCGCATGTCTTCCAGATAAACCCCCATTTCCATTCTGAGCTTGTCTTTATCAATGTTTTTCAGCGGGATTTTATTAATCAGGATGCTTCCTGCCGTGGGAGGATAAAATCCGGCCATCATGTTGAGCAGGAGGGATTTGCCGGACCCAAGCTCACCGGTAATAACGGTAAGCGTATTTTCTTTGATCGTGAAATTAATATCCTGGAGGATATGGATATTATTGTTGAAATTGAAATCCACATTCTTAAACTCTACTTCCATACCTTCTTCTTTCTGGGCCGGAACGATTTCTCCGTTTTTCTCTTCTTCCAGTTCCGTTACTTTGGTCAGTTTTGCCAGGGAAGCAATCACGTCGTAATAGCTTTCAAGGCTGACAATCAGTTTTTCGACTGCCGACATGATACTTAAAACAACGATTTCGGTAGCGATGAACGCCCCGATGTTTAGTTTCTGATTCACCAGGAGATAGGTTCCGATGGCAAGCATTGCCAAAGTAATAATCACTTTGAAAGCGATAATGGTTTTATACTGGATGACCAATACCCTGAAATGGGAGGTCCGGTGATCCAGATAGCCTAGCACACGTTCATCAGCTCCTTTCAGGTGGGTTTCGCTTTCGGAATTGATTTTAAAAGTTTTTACCGACGCGGCAATATCTTCGATCCATGAGGCTGTTTCATACTTTTTGTCGCTTTCTTCAAGGCTGGATTTGATTCCGCTCTCCAGGGTAAAATTAAAAATGATCACGACACAAAGGATAACCAGAGCTCCAAAAGACAGGAACCATGGATGGTAAAAAGAAAGAAGGACGATGCCGAAAACGATCTGTATAATGGCTGCCGGAATTTCCAGCAGGATCTTCGAGATTCCTTTCTGTAGGTTCTGTGTATCGAAAAAACGGTTGACCAACTCAGGAAGATAATATTTCCTCGTACCGGATAGATTCACCTTCGGCAGCTTTTCGGCAAAGGCTATGGAAAATTCCACAAAGATCTTCTGCTGGATTTTCTCAATAATCTGCATGACCTTCAACCGGAAATATCCGACGAGCCATGTCCCTAAAACGACAAAAATAATCAGAATATAAATGGAGGTTGCCATGGTTGCTCCCATTACAAAGCTTACGATAGACTGTATCCCTAACGGTACGCTAAGCTGCACCAGACCGTTGAGAATCGCATAAAAATAAATGTTGGTAACATCTTTTTTTTCTTTGGTGATGTACTTAAAAAGTTTATATCCCTGTTCCTTAGGTGTTGCTTCCATATAAAAATTTATAAAAGATTAAAGGTAATATGCCTCAGGTATTCCAGGACGTATTGCTGATGTTTATTTTTTATGCCGTTATCGGTAAGTTTCGGAAGGTGCTCGCTGAAAAACTGCTGGTCGTGCGCGGTTTCAAGTAAGGTGCTGGCAAAGGAACGCGGGTAGGGAAAATCGGGCTTTACATCCGAAATAATCCCTGAAATAAATCCGCACAGGCTCTTCAGCGGATTGAAGACCATTTCTTTGTTGATTTCATCTACTTCCTTTACATGGTATGATTTGCTGCTCTCCGAGATCACGATGGCATGGAGTTTTGCCAGGTCATAATCTTCGATTTTGTTATCCGTGTGATCATTATGCGTAATGATTTCCAGGATCTTTTCCATTTTCTGAATCGGGTCTTTAATTTCCATAAGTCTTAATTTTAAGGTAAATTCGATATAAGACCAGTACCAGTTCAGAATATAGGTCAGCAGTTTGTGCTTGGACGAAAAGTACCGGTAAACGGTAGCTTCCGTAGAACTGATCTTTTGGGAAAGTTTCTTAAACGTAAACTGTTCAAAACCGGTTTCATAAATCAGATCAATGGAATTTTTTACAATAGATTTTCCGATTTCACTGGATTCCGGATCCCTTAGATACAAATATTCATTTACTTTAAATTTTACCTGATATTCCATGTGTATAAATAGCTGTAATTTAGAATAGCAAAATCTATACCTATGATACATTTATTATAATAAAAGATAGTAATACTATTATTTTGTTTCGGTTAAACGATCGCATTGTTATTTATTGGTAAAAATGATAACGGGCGTTTATGCAGAGACTATTAAAAGATAGATAAAATTCTTTCCCGCCTTATTCATTTTTATTAAATTTGTCAACCTTTAACTATTAAAATAAAATAATAAAAATAATATGAATCTTCACGAGTATCAATCAAAAGAGATTTTATCAAAGTATGGAGTGGCTATCCAACGTGGTTTCGTTGCAAACAACGTAGAAGAAGCTGTAGCAGCTGCTGAAAAACTGACTGCTGAAACCGGAGCTCAGGCCTGGGTGGTAAAAGCACAGATTCACGCAGGAGGCCGTGGTAAAGGTGGAGGTGTTAAGTTCTCTCCGAACATGGATAAGCTTAAAGAGAACGCTCAGAACATCATCGGAATGCAGCTTATTACTCCACAGACTTCTGCTGAAGGTAAAAAAGTACACTCTGTTTTGATTGCAGAAGATGTTTATTATCCGGGAGAATCTGAAACTAAGGAATTTTATGTTTCTATTCTTTTAGACAGAGCTGAAGGTAAAAATACGATTGTATATTCTACTGAAGGAGGAATGGACATCGAGCACGTTGCGGAAGTAACGCCTCATTTAATCCATAATGAACTGATTGATCCGGCTATCGGTCTTCAGGGATTCCAGGCAAGAAAGATCGCTTTCAACCTTGGTCTTGAAGGGAACGCTTTCAAAGAATTCACAAAATTCATCACGTCTTTATATAACGCTTACACAGGTATCGATGCTTCTCTTTTCGAGATCAACCCGGTATTGAAAACTTCCGATAACAAGATTATCGCAGTAGATGCTAAAGTAACACTGGACGACAATTCATTGTTCCGTCACAAAGACATGGCTGAACTGAGAGATACGAGAGAAGAAGATCCGATGGATGTTGAAGCCGGTGAAGCCGGTCTTAACTTCGTGAAACTTGACGGTAACGTAGCCTGTATGGTAAACGGCGCCGGTCTTGCGATGGCAACGATGGACATCATCAAATTATCAGGCGGTAACCCGGCCAACTTCCTTGATGTGGGCGGAACTGCAGATGCACAGAGAGTACAGACGGCCTTCGGAATTATCCTGAGAGATCCTAATGTAAAAGCGATCCTGATCAACATCTTCGGAGGTATCGTAAGATGTGACAGAGTTGCACAGGGAGTAGTGGATGCTTACAAAGCAATGGGCAGCCTTCCGGTTCCGTTGATCGTAAGACTTCAGGGGACCAACGCTGTGGAAGCTAAACAATTAATCGACGATTCAGGTCTTCCTGTACATTCAGCGATTACTTTGGAAGAAGCAGCTAACAAAGTAAAAGAAGTTTTGGCATAAGCCTGAAACTTTCATATATCTAAACCGTTTCATTTTTGAAGCGGTTTTTTTATGTCCTGACTTCAAGTATCCTGATTTTTTAAATTTTAAGGTTGAGAAAGATGAGTCAATACTTATAATTTTTGTATTTTTAGAAAAACATATACCATGGAAAAAATAAACATCCCGAATCCCTGTTCAGAAAACTGGGATCTTATGTCTCCTGATGAAAAAGGCAGGTTCTGTTCGGTCTGCTGCAAGTGTGTGATTGATTTTACGCAAATGAAACGGGAGGAAATCAAACAGATTATAGAAGAAAAATATGAAGAGCGGATTTGCGGAAGATTCTATAATCATCAATTGGATCAGCCCGGCAGGAAAGATTGGTTAAAAGATAAATTTTTTAATTATATTCCATTAAATTTCCAACAGAATAAAATTCTACTTTCAGTTTTTTCCATGCTCTTATTTCTAGCGGGCTGTTCAAAACAGAAACCTTATTACGGAAGAACTAGTGGAATCGTAGTTTCAGATAATAAAACGGATACGATTCAAAATAAGCACTCTGTGATCGGAGAAGCTAAAATACCTGAAGAACAGGATGCTTCCATAAGAAACAGGCCTGACAGTATTTCAACAAAAAAACAAAACCGTTAAGTTGAATTTTTCAGATTTAAATTTTTAGTTAAAATGTAATTTACTCATTTTAAAAGTATTATATTTACATTAAAGGATTCTAAAATGAGATTGTTTTTGTATTTTTTTCTCTTTTTATTTCTGAATTGTCAATCACAGATTGCCGGGAGTAATCCGGTGCCTGGAGGAAAACAGATTGCTTACGAGGACAAAAACCATTATCCTTTCTCCCTGACTTCAAAAGATTTTCTCATGATCGATTCCCAGGAAAAGATGGATGAGGTCTTCAGGATCATTCATCAGCATACGAACGGAAAACGGTTTTCGCCCATTCCCGCAGTGATGGAAAATGAGACCTATCTGGTTATAAAACCCGATCTTAAAAACAGCAACGATATCTCTGTGGAATCTGTTGTATTAAATAAAGATATTCTGTACGTACAGGTAAAAGCGTTTGAAAATCCCGATTTCAGAAAGGAAAGCCGTTTTTCACCTAACATTCTGCTGAAGCTGAAAGGCAAGGTCTCATTTAAAAAAATTACCATTAAATAATAATATATACATCATCCACATGAAAGCAAAAACTTTTATTCTCTCGTGCCTGCTGATGGCTATGCAGGGTTTTGGCCAGCAAAACTACTGGACCAAAATACAGAACAGCAAAATAGACAGGGAAAATCTCAGTCCGAGATGGACCACTCCGAATATCTTTTCCCTGTACCATCTTGATCTTGAAAAAATTAAAGCAGATCTTAAAAAAGCACCACAGCGTTTTTCCGGAAATGAAAGCCTGGTTATTAAATTTCCGGATGCTGATGGAAATATCAGGGATTACATCGTACAGGAAGCTTCTGTGATGGAGCCTCAATTGCAGGATAAATTTCCGGACATGCGCGCTTACACCGGATGGCAGAAGAATCATCCTGAAAATACGATCCGTTTCAGTGTGACCCCTTTTACGGGAATCAGTGTGATGTATTTCGACAACTGGGAAGTCAGCTATCTCGACAGCTATACAAAAGACCTTTCGTCTTTTATTATTTATAAAAGAAAAGATCTGCCGAAAAACGACAGGCTGTTTGAATGTCATGTAGAAAGCGATCTGGATCAGCTGAAAAATAACGGTTCAACAAATAAAGCACCGTTGGTTTCGGATGGGCAGTTCAGAACATACAGACTGGCACTTGCGGCGACCGGAGAATATACCACTTTCCATGGAGGAACGCTTCAGCAAGCCATGGCGGCTATGGTAACCACGATGAACAGGGTAAACGGCATTTATGAAAAGACCATTTCAGCAACCATGGTCATGGTTGCCAATAATAATTTACTCATCTATACCAATGCTTCTACCGACCCTTATACGAACGGTAATCCCGGTACTATGATTACGGAGAACCAAACCAATACGAACAACGTTATCGGATCGGCCAATTACGACATCGGCCATGTATTCGGGACCAACAGCGGCGGCCTTGCCGGGCTGGGTGTGGTCTGTGTAGCCAATAATAAAGCAAGAGGGGTCACAGGGTCCGGAGCACCGGTGGGAGATCCTTTTGATATTGATTATGTAGCCCATGAAATCGGCCACCAGTTTGGAGCCAACCACACATTCCGGGCAGCGACAAACTCGTGTGCAGGGAATTTCAATAACAATACGGCTTACGAGCCCGGAAGCGGAAGCACGATTATGGCCTATGCAGGAATCTGCGGGGCAAGCAATAATGTACAGAATAACAGCGATGCGTATTTCCATGTAGCCAGTGTTATAGAGATGTACAATGTCCTTCAGCGTTCAACCGACTGCGCATCGAAAGTCTCTAATAACAACAGTGTTCCTACGGCTGATGCCGGTGCAGACTATAGTATTCCGAACGGAACAGCTTTCGTACTTACCGGAACAGGGACGGATCCTAACGGCGATCCGCTGACGTATCTTTGGGAGCAGTATGATAATACGAATAATACTCAGCCACCGGTATCTACTGCTACGGCAGGTCCGGTATACCGTTCAAGAATTCCGGTAACCTCACCTTCAAGATATTTTCCGGTGCTGAGTTCCGTGGTAGCAAATAATCTGGTTCCGAAATGGGAAGTAACACCAAGCGTGGCAAGAACCCTTAATTTTTCACTACTTGTTAACGACAATAAAGCTAGCGGAAATCAGGCAGCCAGAGATGCGATGGTAGTAACGGTAACCAATGACGGGCCATTCACCGTGACTTCACAGGCAACATCAGGAACCAGTTACACCGGGAATACAAGCATTCCGGTAACCTGGAATGTGGCAGGAACAAACACGGGATCCATCAGTACGCAGAATGTAAGCATTATTTTATCCAAAGACGGCGGACAGACTTTCAGTACCGTATTGGCGGCAAGTGTTCCCAATAACGGATCGGCCAATGTAATGCTGCCAAATGAAACTGTAGCTTCGGCAAGGATTATGGTAAAAGCCGTAAACAATATTTACTACGCCCTGAATACATCCGCATTTTCCATTACGCAGAGTACATTGTCGACTTCGGAAACTTCGGTAAAAAGCTTCTCTTTATACCCGAATCCGTCTCATGATGTCGTAAATATTATGTTGAAAAATGCTTCACAAAAAGCAGATTACCAACTGTTTGATGCTTCCGGCAGACTGGTGAAAAACGGAAGCTTTAAAGGCGAGACCAAAATAAATGTGAGTGATCTGATTAACGGAAATTATGTAATCTCTATTATTCAGGAGAACGCAGATAAAATGACTGAAAAATTAATTATTAAAAAATAGGTTCAGTATAAACCAAAAAATTTAAAGCAGCCTTTTGGCTGCTTTTTTCGTGCGTTAAGTTTAAGAATAGATAGAAGTATCAATAGGAACGGGTTTTAACCCGTTCAAGAGATTAAATGCTCCACCGGCTTCAGCCGAAATTTAAAATGGGACGCTGTTACCATTTGGTCTGCTGCTTAATTACAGGTCTGAAACCTGATTCAATTAATGTAATTCGCTAGTTTTTATTTTTTTTTCAGTGATTTAAATAAACTTTGCCTTCATAAACAAACACCATCATTTGATCTTAAAGGCTGTTAGCGGTGATTTTAATTGAAAAAACTTCTGACATCCAGCTTCCTCTTACAAGCTTTTAAGTTTGTGTTTTTATTTATCAGAATTTCCGGTAAGATTGTTCGGGTCTCCGGCAGTAATGCTGATGCTGGTAGGAGTTACCAACTGGATACCGCTTTGATCCAACTTTTCCTTGATTTTGAGAAATGCTTTGCTTTTCAGGATACCCATATTGGCCCCGACAGCCATCCAGAATTTAACCTGTAATGTAAAAATACCCTGTTTAAGGTCCGTAAAAATAACTTCAGCTGCTTCAGGACGGTCAATGTCGGTAAGTTCCTGAAGAATTTCGGAAGCGATCAAGCGTGCTTTGTTGATATCCTGATCTGCCGGAATTTCAAAATTAAGAATGATTTTCCGTTGAGGCGATGCACTGATATTGGAAAAAGGCGCATTGAAAATTACCTGATTCGGTATATAGACTTTTTTTCCGTCGTCACTGATGATTTTCGTAGTCAGGAAACCGATTTCCAGTACGGTTCCTGAATTATTCCCGATGCTGATATAATCTCCTATTTTAAACGCTTTATCGATTCCGATCAGCATTCCAGAAAATATACTGGAAACAAGATCTTTCAGGGCAACCCCGGCAATAACCCCGGCTACTCCTAAACTTCCGATAAATTTCCAGAGAAATCCACTGAATCCCATGATCTCCAGCGCAATAAATGTTCCCATGATCATGATCAGAAACCTGAAGACACTGATGGTAGTAACCAGAGAGCTTTCTCTTTTGCTTTTCGGGAAAAATTTATGGAAAAGCTTTACGGCAGCTTTACTCAGATACTTGCTGGTAATAAGAAATAAAGAAAACACCAGAATTCCGACTACAAGTTTAGGGGTAAGTTCCGCAAATTTCAAATACCAGTTTTCCAAAACCCGGTATACCACATCAACATATCCAAGAGTGCCTTTCTCCATTTCAAAAAATATTTAATTAAAGATACAATTTTTCAACAAAAATTTTGCCAGTTTCAAAAACTCTACTAAATTTGTAGACTAATAAGAACAAAATATTATGTCAATCAAACTAGGAGATACCGCACCCGATTTTCAGGCAGAAACTTCTGCGGGTGATCTTAATTTTTACGAATATCTGGGAGATTCCTGGGGGATTCTGTTTTCGCATCCCGCAGATTACACACCGGTCTGCACCACCGAGTTGGGTTACACCTCGAAACTGAAGGAAGAATTTGATAAACGGGGAACTAAGGTTATTGCGCTAAGTGTAGATGGGGTAGAAGATCATCAGAACTGGATCAGAGACATCAACGAAACACAGGAAACCGATGTGCAATTCCCAATCATTGCCGATAAAGACCGGAAAATTTCGGAATTGTATGATTTTATTCATCCGAATGCCTCCGCAACGGCGACGGTACGTTCTTTATTAATTATCGATCCTGAAAAGAAAGTAAGATTGATTATTACCTACCCTGCATCTACAGGAAGGAATTTCAATGAAATCCTAAGGGTATTGGATTCCCTGCAGTTGGTTGATTCCCATAAAATCGCCACGCCGGTAAACTGGCAGAACGGAGATGATGTAATTGTTCCGCCTTCGGTTTCCACGGAAGATGCCAGAAAAATCTTCCCGAAAGGAGTGACTGAAGTAAAGCCGTATCTGAGATACACGCCCCAACCGAATACATGATTTATTTGATTTTTTATAGTTTAGTTTTAATTTGTACGAAAATCGTCCCGGAAATTTCTTCCCGGGACGATTTCATTGTTAAGTATATAGTGAGTGTGAAGTGATTGCTTCTTTTTATTTTACGTCGTTGATTACTTGCTTAGCTTTGGAAGTTGGCAGATAAATCTGGAATCCTAAGCCAAACATAATTCTGTGGGTATATCCTCCGTTACCAAAACCAGCGTTAGCATCGTATTTTACTAAACCTTCCAAACCGATGTTCGGCGTGATGAAGTAAGAATAACCAGGACCGAATCCGAAGTTAAGACCGTTAGAAGAAGACCCTCCTTTTGAGATTGAAGTTCCCCCAACACCTAAATTACCTTCGAAAAACCATCTTCCGTGATTTAGTAAATTGTCTACTCCCTGTTCTCCCGGAGAAAGATAATAACGTCCTAATGCTCCTACATTATAAGTAAAAGTTGTCGGAGAATCTTTAGCACCACTGAAACCAAGATCTACATAACCCCCTACTGCGATGTTATCTTCTACGAAGTAAGCACCTTTAGGCTGAATGGCGAAGTTATAACCTCCTCCTTTGTTCAATCCGAAATCTGCTCCTACTAGGTTTCCTCCTACCATCCAGTTACCTTTCTGGATCTGAGCATTCATGGTTGTAGCCAAACCTGCTACAGCTAGTATCCCTGATAAAATTAACTTTTTCATAATTTATTATTTTAATGTTTAATATTGATCATTTGTGGTTTCAGAAAAACAATAAATGTGCCATACTACTCCTAGATTCAGGAATTAAAAATAACTAAAACTGATTTAAACCGCGCTGTTACGGGAATATCGCAGGTTTAGCAGCAGGGTTTTACACTAATAAGAGAATTATGGAAACAACCAACCCGGCAACGGTAAAAATCATTCCCCTCTTGAACGCTTTTGTTTTAGGGTTGAACATCCAGAAACTAGAGATCACAAAAAAGAATAATGAAATCCCGAAAAAAGTATTTAGCGGAGACAATGTATCCTTAGACTGCGATTTGTGAAGTTTTGTCATTTTATCCAATAGAAAAGGCAACTCTTTTTTAGCGTATTTTGCCTGCCCTGTTGCCTGGTCGTACGTTCCCTGTTTGAATTTTAAAATTGTACCTTCCGTTTTCTGTACTTCCAGGTTTTTGATTTTCAATTCTTTGCCTAATGCTTTCTCATCAAGGTTCTTCTCAATCATTTTGTCGTACTTCTTTTCCTTTTTCAGGAAATCCGTGTCACGGTATACCAGCATTACCCCGCTTATGGCATATACAGCCATAATTCCGGCAAGGAAATATCCCAGATAGCGGTGGGTAATTCTCATAAAACTTCTTGTGTCTTTAATCTTATCCATATCTTATTGTTTGTTTTTAAATTCAAAAGTGGAAACTGCAAAAATGCAACTCCCACTTTACATGAAGAAATTATTTTTATACTATTTTACAGTTTATACGTAAGGGTGAAGTAATAGTTTCTCGGGGTAATCGGATTCACGGAATAATTCTCATGAACATTGTAATTTACCACATCGAAAAGGTTTCCGACTTTTGCCTGGATTATGAATTTTTTCCATTCATATCCGGCTGATAAAGAAACCGTTGTGTAGTCTTTTAGTTCGAAGATTCTGCTGGTGCCGTTTCTTAGCTGTAAGCTGTTTGATCCTGTTTTCGTATCGTTCCATCCCGCCAGTCTGTCACCGATGTAATAAACTCCGACTCCGATTTTCAATCCAGGGACAACTTTGGTGAACTTATAGAATACCGATGCACTGGCTGTAGTGGCAGGAGTTCTTACTAATCTTTGATTTTCAACATACCCGAAAATCTCCGGAGTGTCCAGATACACTGAATTATTGTAAGAGAATCCTCCGATAATGGATAAGTTTTCAGTAGGATTTCCCGTAATGTCCAGCTCAACACCGCGGCTTCTCATTTTTCCTGCAAAATCTTTGGTAAGACCTGTCGGATCGACAGGATTACCTTTGTCATCCAGCGCAGCCTGATAATAATTTCTGTATAAAATCTGGTACACTGTCAGATTGATTGCCAAGGCATTGTTCCAGATATTCTTTTTTGCCCCTACTTCGTACTGATCGATATTAGTTGGAGTTAAGGCTTCTCCGTCTCTTAATTTCCCGACATTCGCGACAAATGAATTGGTGTAGGTTGCAAATGCTGAAAAATTATCATTAGGCATATACACAAATCCTATTTTTGGAGAAATGGCCTGATCTGATGACGACGAATTATCGACCAATTTTTTACCTGGTGCAGAATTCAGGTCGACCAAACCGTTTGTACTGGTCTTGAATTTTGTATTGATGGTCGGCATGTTTTCAATATAGGACCAGCGTAATCCTGCGATCATTTTAAACTCTTTGGTAAGGCTGATGAAATCCTGGGCATATACTCCGATTCTTCGGGTATTGATTCTGTTCTTTTCAAGCTTTTCAGCGTTTGGAACGTCACCGCTGGCCCATGATGCAGGGCTGTCAAGGTAAAGCAGGTCATTGCTGTTACCATTTGTCCCATACAGATAATTGTTTCCATAGGGAAGCCTGTTGGCCGGGTTGTAATAAGAATAAGAATCTGCCACTCCGTAATCTGCATCCGCTCCGAACAGAACTTTATGGCTGATCTTTCCCGTATTGAACTCACCGTTGAGATTTACCTGTGCCGATGCATAGTTCTGTTCGTTATAGGTTTTGTTTAAAGGTCTTTTCCAGACAAGTCTGTCGGTTGATTTCTCATATCCCCACTGGACCCTTTCCGTAGAAAAATAGTCCTTGGTGTAATTCTGATAAGAGGAAGTTGCATTTAAAGACCATTTATCATTAAACTGGTGATTAAAAGTTACGTTCGTAGAAACCTGTTCCACATTTTGGTACTGCCAGTCGGTTCCGAAGAAAACGTTTCTGGAAACAAGGTCATTCAGCCGATAGCTCTGATCTTTATTGGTAATGGAGCCGATCCCGAAATCAGGAATGAAATCATTTTTGAGATAATCTGCTTCAACAATCAGCTGTGATCTGTCGTTTAGATTAAATAAGAATGAAGGATTAAAATAATATTTTTCCGACTTCACCACATCTCTGAAACTTTCTGCATATTCATACGCTCCATTTACCCGGAACGCTATATTTTTTGATAAAGGCCCGTAAAGATCGACCACCGGTTTGTAAGAATTCCAGCTTCCGGCATTTATCCCGATATTTCCTCCGAAATTAAATTTAGGCTTTTTCGTGATCATGTTGATGATACCACCTGCTGCCGTATTTCCGTACAGCATGGCGTTGGCTCCTTTCAACACCTCAACTCTTTCCAGTCCTGTTACTTCAGGGAATACACCGCTGTTGATTCTTGAGCCATTCTTAAAAATATTATCATTTCCCAAGATGAAACCGCGTCCGCCGAAACTGTCCTGTGAATTTCCCCTGGAAGATGTTACATAAATACCGTTTACATTCTGCAGTACGTCGCTCAGCTGCTTGGCCTGTTGCTGCTCTATAATTTCATGCGTCACAATGGCAATAGGCTGAGGCGTTTCCATCATCGTAAGATTCGATTTGGTAGATAATGGCCTCGCTTTATTCGGATTTCCGGTTTTGTGAAGATTGACGTCTTCGATCGTCTGGATCCTCACGGTATCCGCTTCGGTATTTTTCATTTGTGCACCTAAGGATACGGCTGTGAATAATAATCCCAAAGTCACCAGCTGCTGTTTCATATAAGTTTATTATTTAGAGTGGTTTTAAATAAGGCGCAAATGTATGTTTTATTTAGATTTATTCAAAATAAAAATAGTGACTTTTGTCAGTTCTTTCTGATACATGATGAGCGTTCAGAATCTGGGTGTCATGGGAAATGAAAATTTTATAAATATATTTGTTAAAAATAATAAGATGCAATTAGTAAAAGTTGGGCTTTGTGCCTTCGGGATGAGCGGAAAAGTATTCCATGCCCCGTTCCTGAAAGAACATCCCGGATTTTCTTTATCAGCCATTGTAGAGCGGAGCAGGGAAGATTCCAGAGAGAAGTATCCTGATGCCATCATTTATCGGTCGGTAGAGGAGATGCTGCAAAATGCGGATATTGAACTGGTTGTTGTTAATACCCCAGTGCAGACCCATTTCGAATATGTAAAAAAAGCTTTGGAAGCCGGGAAAAATGTAGTGGTAGAAAAACCTTTTACCGTGAATGTAGCGGAAGCCGAGCAACTGGTGCAGCTGGCCGAGGAGAAAGGGCTGTTTCTGAGTGTTTACCAGAACCGGAGATTCGACCGCGATTACCTTCAGGTGCAGAAGATCATAAGCGAAGGAAAGCTTGGTATCATTAAAGAAGCGGAGATCCGTTTCGACAGGTTCCGTACCGATCCGAGTGGGAAAGCGCATAAAGAAAATCCTGAAGCAACAGGTTCCGGTTCGTTGCACGATCTGGGATCCCATCTGGTAGATCAGGCGGTACAATATTTCGGTTTCCCTGAAAAGCTTTTTGCCGATGTGTTCTCAATGAAAGGGAAAGAATTCGCCAATGATTATTTTGAAATTATTCTGTTCTATCAAAATGATCTTCGAGTAAGGCTGAAATCTTCCGTATTTACAAAAGAAGCGCATTATGCTTATGCCATCCATGGTGAAAAAGGAAGCTTCTTACAGGAAAGATCCGATGACCAGGAAAATGAACTGGTTGGAGGTGCAGTTCCTAAATACGGTGAAGACTGGACCAAACCGTTAAAGGAATCAGACGGAATTCTGAATTTTTTAAATGAAAATAAAGAAACTGAAAGAATATGGACCTTCAGCGAACCTGGAAATTATATGAATTATTACCAGCAGATTTACGAATTTATTGTTTTCGGTTATGCTTTGCCTTCACCCGCTGAAGAAATCATCAGAAATATGAAAATCATCGATGCTGCGCTGGAAAGTGCCGCCGGGGAGAGGGTGGTTTACCTGTAGAGTCTTAGAGTGTGAGGGTCTTAGTGCTAGAGGGTGTGAGTGTTTTAGAGTAATTGAATGTGTTTAAAAATGAATGATTAATCCTAAAACTCTCATGCTCTAATAACTCTCTTATTCTCTAACCCTCAAACGTCCCGACACCCCCACTCATTAAGCTTCTCCCAGCATTTCCTGAAGCTCCAGCCAGCGCATTTCGTGGTCTTCAAGTTTTCCGGAAATATTTTCCAGATCGGCGGATAATTTGGAGATCTTTTCATAATCGCTTTCATTATTCAGCTGATCGAAGATTTTTGCGCGCTGTTCTTCCAGTTCGGGCATTTCTTTTTCGATGGTTTCCAGTTCACGCTGCTCTTTGAAGGAAAGCCTTTTCTTTTTGGAATTGCTTGGGGTGTTTGAAGCCTGCACAGCTTCTTTTACAGGCTCCGGTTTTACTGCGGCCGATTTTTCCAGTGTTTCTTCCTTGCTTTTTGCTTCGCGGTATTCGGAGAAATTACCGGTAAAATCACGGATCTTTCCTTCTCCTTCAAAGGCCAGAATATGATCGACGATCCGGTCCATAAAATAACGGTCGTGGGAAACAATAATCAGTGAACCCTGGAACTGCTGCAGGAAATTTTCCAGCACCGTTAATGTCGGAAGATCCAGGTCGTTGGTAGGTTCATCGAAAATTAAGAAATTCGGGTTCTGATAAAGGATATACATGAGGTGCAGCCTTCTTTTTTCCCCGCCCGAAAGCTTGGAAATAGGAGAGTACTGGGTCTGGTCATCAAATAAAAACAGCCTCAGGAACTGCGACGCCGAAAGGCTTTTCCCATTGGCCAAAGGATAATGTTCCGCCACTTCTTTAATAAAATCAATTACCCTTTCGTCTTCTTTATAGGTAAGTCCTTTCTGCGAAAAATATCCGAAATGGATGGTTTCTCCCGTTTCGATTTCACCATTGTCTGCCTTCTCCAATCCCTGTATAATATTAAGTAAGGTTGATTTTCCGGCTCCGTTTTTTCCGACGATTCCTACTTTTTCGCCACGTTGAAACTGATAACTGAAATCTTTTAGCAAAACCTTGTTTCCGAAACTTTTATCGATATGATGAAGCTCAAGAATTTTACTGCCCAGCCTTTTCATTTCGAAATCAAGTTCCAGCCCCTGTTTCCGGGTATCGGTTTTGGCTACCTTTTCGGTGTCATAGAAAGCATCGATTCTCGATTTGGATTTTGTAGTCCTTGCTTTTGGCTGTCTGCGCATCCATTCCAGCTCCTTACGGTAGAGATTATTGGCTTTATCGATCGTTGCGTTGAGGTTGTCTTCACGGATCATTTTATTTTCCAGATAGGTAGCATAAGAACCATTATGCATATAAAGATTCCCGTCTTCCATTTCCCAGATCGTATCGCAGACGCTGTCGAGAAAGTACCGGTCGTGGGTCACCAGCAGCAGGGTGATTTTTGCTTTGCCTAAATAATTTTCGAGCCATTCTACCATTTCTACATCAAGGTGATTGGTTGGCTCATCCATTATCAGTAAGGTGTGGCGGTGTTCCGCACGGGTTTCCGTAAGCAGTTTTGCCAAGGCTACCCTTTTGATCTGCCCTCCCGACAGCGTTCCCATCTTTGTATCAAGATCCGTAATTTTCAGCTGGGAAAGGATCTGTTTCATTTCGTTTTCAAGATCCCATGCTTTATGGGCTTCCATATCCAACAACGCTTTTTCAATAAAATCGTTATCGGTAGAATGAAGGGATTTATGGTAATTCTTCAGGGCCATGATCGGCGCCGAATCCAGGGTCATCATAAACTCATCGATCGTGAGTGAAGAATCAAAATCAATCTCCTGATCAAACAGGACCACCTGGATATCTTTGTTGATATTTACCGTTCCGCTGTCGGCAATCTCTTTACCCATGAGGATTTTCAGCAGGGTGGATTTTCCGCTTCCGTTTTTGGCAACAATGGCAATTTTATCACCTTCATTCACATGACAGGTAATATTTTCAAACAAAACTTTAATGCCGTAAGATTTGGTAAGGTTTTCAACGGAAACGTAATTCATGGGAAACTGATGGTTTGGTTTATAACTTCAACTGAGCGGCAAAAGTACGAAAATGTAATAAGAAAACGGCCGCCGTTATCTTCACCGGATTAATTTCTTATGAAGGACAGGTGATTGATCAATGTATGTGTGATATTTCGAATGATGGCTAAAAATTAATTTTAACAGTTTAAAAGATAAAGCTACTTTTGCGCAGCCTTTTATGTCATACTATTTAACGTGAACTCGGGTAAAAACCATGAGGTGATTA
>NZ_JBHGAQ010000019.1:0-103584 GCF_042610505.1 Chryseobacterium sp. sg2396
CTGATGCGAACGGATGTACAGCAACTGTTAATGCTACGGTGACGCAGCCTACGGCTCTCACTGCAACTACTTCCCAGACGAATATTGCATGTAATGGCGGATCTACAGGAACGGCAACCATTACTGTTACCGGCGGAACGTCACCTTATACCTATTCTTGGTCTCCATCAGGCGGTACCGGAGCAACAGCATCAGGGCTGGTTGCCGGAACCTATACGGTAAACGTTACCGATGCCAACGGATGTACACTATCGAGAACAGTTACCATTACACAGTCTGCACCTGTAGCAGCTCCTACCGGCGCAGCATCACAAAACTTTGCTCCGGGAAGTACGCTGAGTGCTTTAGTGGTAACGGGTCAGAATATCAAATGGTATGCGTCAGCTTCAAATGCTCAGAACCACATAAACAGCCTGCCGCTCAGCACAGCATTGGTAAACAATACGACCTATTATGCTACGCAGACATCAGGAACTTGTGAGTCGACGGCTTACTTGGCAGTACTGGCGATCAACAGCACGCTTGGGGTTAGTGATAATACAAAATCGAAGTCACCGCTTCAGATCTATCCTAATCCAGTGAGAGATATCCTGAATTTCAGTGGTGCGGAAACCATTACTAAAGCGGTAATCATTGCTGCTGACGGAAGAATGGTAACCGAAAAGAAACTGCAGTCGGGAGAAAGAAGCATAGAGGTTCATTCATTGCCACAGGGAATGTATCTGATTCAGGTATTTACAGGAAGCGGTATGCAGACCTTTAAATTCATCAAGAAATAATTTTCATGCTTTCTTAAATCATTCTTCAAAATGATTATAACGAAGGGGCTGTCTATTTTAGACGCCCCTTTTTTATATCATATAAATGCTGAAAATTAAACCATAGTAGAGTTGCCCTCAATAAAAATCATTGATAATTAAGTCATTTGGTCATACACGTGCCAGGAAGCTTCCAGCATCCAGTTTTTCTCTTCCAGCCTTTAAGCTGATTTTTACATAATTATCAGAAAGTTTAAAACTTCAAAATCCAGTGTTTGATATTCACTCTGTTGTAAGTATATGTTATATGCACAAGACCTTTCTTATCCCTAAAAATAGTAGGATAGCTGAATTCTCCTTTTTTTTCATCTTCAAGCGACATCAGATCCTGCCAGTCGGTACCGTTATAGGAATAAGCCAGCCTCAATTTGGTTCGGCCTTCCCACCACTCTTTTCCGGGAAGTTCCGGATTGTAGACAATAAGGAAAAAATCTTTACAGCTGATGGCATCCGTCCCGGAATTGGGATTGGCAAGTTTCGTTGCGGCTAATGCGGTCCAGGTGATTCCGTTATCTTTCGACCATGAGGTGGCTACTACGCCTTCCTTGCTTCTGCAGAGCGCCTGCAGGCTGCCGTCTTTATGCATCAGGATACTGGGCTGGATCACATTGAATTTTGATGAAGGATCAATAGGATAAGAAGTCCAGTTCTTCTGATGATCTTTGCTGATTTCGACGTGTGCCGTCCATCGGTTTTCATCAATTTCCTTACTGGAAGGAGAAATAATATTGCCATTGGACAGTTCGATAGGTTTGTTTTTAATAGGTCCCAGGATAGATTCCGGAAGACGTTTTGCCTGGCTCCAGGTTTTGCCGTTATCTTCTGAAGTTTTTACCATCCCCCACCATTCGCGTGGATTGGGTCCCACTTTGTAATATAAGTAAATCGTTTTTTCATTTTTTGCCCTGAACAGTACGGGGTTCCAGCAGGGGTACCGCACGGAATCACTAATGCGTCCGTCCGCCCATATTTCCGGCTGGCTCCAGCTGTTTTCTTCCGTACGGATTCCCCAGATCACTACCTCTTTGCTTCCTTCGTGAGGGCCTCCGAACCAGGCTGAAAGTAATTTTCCGTCAGCAGCCTGCGCAATGGTAGAGGCGTGGCATTGTTTGAAATAGGCACCTTCCGTAAAAAGAAATTCTTTTTTCAGAACCTTTGCTGAAGGAATTTGGGCAAAACCTTTCGTAAACGTTAAGCACGAGAGAAAAAGCAAGAAACGTATATTCATTCTGTTGTTTTATTAATTGGGTGATGGCTGACTGTTATTATGATTTTTAATTTATAGAGAAGGTTTTCCGGATTCTGTTTTTTCAATTTCCTTGATGTAAAATGCTGCATTTTTCTGGCTCAGCTTTCCATAACCAGCATCGCTGATGCTTTTCAGCTGACTTGTGATGAAATCCGATCTTTTCTCCTTTAGTAAAGAATCTCTTACCGCAATAATTTCCTTTGCGGAATAGAGTTCCCTTTTCAAATGACCGGCAATATTATCTTTCCTGCCTATACAGCCGTCCTGATATTTCATAATCAAAGGATGGTGAAGGTAGTATTGGTAAACGGTAATAAACCGGGCATCATTTCTCTTTAACAGCTCCGCGCCGGAATACAATCTCAGGGCATTGCTTCCGTTTTTAGAAAAGTAATAAAGTTCATCTGCACGGGCTGCTTCAGACAGTTTTCTGAATTCCTCATAGAGGACACTTCTTTCGCCTCCGATCCCAATATGCAGAGATTCTGCATAAGAAATATTTTCCAAAGGTTTTGCCAGAGCCTTCACTTTATGGGATACCTGTGCGCTGATAAAGCATACCGTCAGTAGACAATACAAAGAAATTTTAAACTTCATAACCATGTGCTAATCTGCAAAAATAGAAATTCTTTATTCCTGAAAAGTTAATTTGTTATGTAAATTAGTTTTCGTAAACCGGAAAATTTTTACATTCGTGTAAAATATGATTTACTATGAAATTTTCGAGAATACTTTTGATGGCGGGATTGCTTTTGTTTCAGTTAAATTTTGCTCAGCAAAAGGCAGATGTGATTTTGAAAAAAGCATTAACAGAAGCGAAGGCTAAAAATAAAAACGTACTGCTGATGTTTCATGCTTCCTGGTGCAAATGGTGCCATACGATGGAAAACAATATGAAACTTCCGGAAACAAAGCCTGTTTTCGAGAAAAAATTTGTTACCGCTTATGTGGACGTGCAGGAAATGGGAGATAAGAAAAAACTTGAAAATCCCGGCGGTGAAGAGCTGATGAACAGATACAAAGGGAAAGATGCCGGACTTCCTTTCTGGCTGATCCTGAATGCTAAAGGTGAAGTTCTGGCCGATTCTTTTAATGATAAAAAGGAAAATCTTGGCTGCCCTTCGACAGCGGAAGAAGTGGATGTCTTTCTCGCGAAGCTCAAAAAATCTTCCAGAATGAATGATAACGAACTTCAGGCCGTTAGAAAAGCATTTTTAAAATAGTAAAAGCTGTCCGTGATGAGGACAGCTTTTTATCTTTAGTTAAAGCAACTGTTTTTTAAGCTTGTTTATATTTGCTCAATAATTTTATAGGCTTAAACTTAATGTGCTTCATTCATATAAACAGAGTTTATTCTTAATTTCAATAGTGAGAAAGCTTTAGATTCAGTTTAGCCAAATTCAGCTTATTGAACAAATCGTTGATTTTAAATTAAATGAATTCTCATTCCTTAATCTTAAAACAGATGCAAAAAGGCTCTGAAATTTAATTACAGTAGGCAATTCTTGGGTTTGTACTGCTGCTGCACGGGAACTGATATTTACTTTGCGGATAGTTCGGAACGGGATTATCCGTCACTTCCAGAGGTGCCATGGTCTGGCCGTTGTAAGAAGGCATGGTTACCTGAGCGGAAGATCCGTTTCCTAAAGCCGTATTTTTAGCATTCGCATTTCCGTTGAAGCTATAATCCATCATAGCATCGAGCAGCCGGTATACAGCATAATAATCCAGGGCATCGAAGGCTTTTCGGGAACTTGGCGTAGCGTGATCCGTTACATAATTATAGCCGTTGATGGTAGAAGATTTTACATAGATAAAATCTTTTTCGCTGTTGGGGATATTAATGTGCTTATAAATGTCGATGGCCAGGCGGTGGTCGTTTACATCATCTTCATCATAGACCTGGGAGATCATTTTTGTATTGGCCGGGAAATTCTGCAGCTGCTGTTCGGTAGTAAGCGGGCTGTTCCAGTTAAAGGCATACCACGGTGCCATCGTAAAAAGAAAGCGGGCATCCTGGCCCCAGCCTTTTTCCGTAAAGGCCTTATACGCAAGATCGATCGATGCACCGCCACCGAATGAATGTCCCATAAATCCTACTTTTTTCGTGTCGATGATATTCGGGTAATCGTTAGCAGCCTTCACAAATCCCTGCCAGAGGGTCTGGTAGCGGTGGTCTACACTGATGTCGATTGTGCGGTAAGGCACAAATACCACTACAAAACCTTTTTTGGCAATAAAACGATACAGTCCCATATTATAGGTTTTATCTTCTCCGCCGTATGGATGCGAAAAAAAGATGGTGGGACGGGGAGAAGTGGTTCCTTGCGGATAAAAAACCGAAACCTGGGTTCCTGCATACTGAGGATTATCAAAATCTATTTCCGCTACTTCATAGCTTCCGTCCGAGCCATAGCCGGAGGTTGGCTTTTGGATAGGCCCTTCCAGGCTGTTGTCTGTTTTAGTGGCAGATGACCGGATTTCATCATCAGTATTTGTAGTTGAGGAACAGGCTGAGTTTGTAATGAACAGAATCAGCAGCATAGGGAAAAGTAGCTTTTTCATCTTTTTTTGTCTTTTAGCTTCTTAATTAATTGATCTTTGAGTTCCTGGTATTTTTTATATTGTTCAGTATTCAGGATTTTACTTAAGGCAACATCTTTTTCTTTCTGTAATGGTCTCATTTTTTTTAACTTGGCAAGTTTGCCTTCGCTGCTTTTGAGAACAGGTTCATTTTTCTGTGCATAAAGAAGGTTAAGATTATAGGCCTGTGTTGCCTGGGAACTGTTCAGTCCCAGTGTGGTTTTCATCCACTCGGTCTGTATTTTTGCGCGCTGCTCGGGTGTACTGTCCTGCATGCTTTTCTGCTGTGCGGCAAATGGGGCAAATAATGCCCCTATCCAGAAAGCTGCAAATGCAAATAACTGTTTTTTTGTTTTTAAAATCATCTCTCTAAGTTTTTTCTGAAACAAATGTATTGATAACGGCCTGTTCTTTCGGAATAAAAAAAGGTGAGCCTTCCAAATTTTAAGGTGAAATTACTTAGAGCCTGTTTAAATTTTAGCTCAGCAGATTTTCCGTCTCTGTTAATTTTGATTTTAAAATTAAAGTTCAATTGTCTTATCAATTATTAATTTATCATCAATTTTACTTTAAATATAAGTAAATCACATAAAACCGCAAAAATCATACATAAATATCAGTTTTTTATGGTGATTATTTTAAAATAATTTGTAATATTGCAGAAGAAATAGAATTCAAAAAAAATTCTTTTTAAAGCATTTTTAAATGCTTACACTAAAATGAAAAAAATAATACCATGAATAAGCTCTTTCTTAAAAGAATTGCATTACTCAGCAATGTCTTTTTCTCAATGACGGTTTTTTCCCAGCTTAAAACTTCACCTCCCGAGATATGGGAAAAAATAGATCCCGGTACAAGAAAAGCTGTAAAATGTCCGGATGAAAACTTACTTAATTTTCACTGCGGTATAAACGATAGGGTCTTGAAAAAATATATCCGATATAGCAATCATAAAAGTCATACTTTAAGCTTAGTACATTCATCTAAAGAAGACGAACCTATATGGAAAGAAGACAACAAAAATGTATCTTTAAATAATTATAAGTACAGCAAGGGAAATAGAATAACCGAATTGGGGAAAAGACCCAGCATATTTTCTTATACAGAGCTGGCTGACAAACAAAATGCAAAGCAGGACAGCTTAAAAATTCAATTTGAAGATCAAAATCTTTATGAGCTAATTTTTTATCCCAAAAAAGTAACGGCAAAGGATCTCATCAAGATCCATTCTTATCTTTCCATAAAGTACGGAATCTCTTTGGAAAAGGGGATTTATTATTCAAGCGAAGGAACTGAATTATGGGATCCTAAAAAACATAAAGAATACCGTTATAGACCTACAGGATTAGGTAGGGATAACGATAACGAATTAAATCAGAAACAATCCTGTAACCAAGAAGATCTCTTTTTAACAATTGGATTTAATACCATTACAAGAACCAATTCAGAAAATCCTACCATAATCGATAATAATCATTTTGTGATGTGGTCTGATGACAATAAAAAAATGGAGTTAAAAGGAGACAAGGAAATGAATGTATTGGAGCGAAGTTGGGAAATTAATTTTTTAGGAAAGAATATTCCGAAAACAAATTACAGCGTAAGAATAAAAAAAGAAGCCGTTAATCCGAGGTCTCAGCCATTATCCTACTGGATGCTTTTAAAAAAGAATAATGGTGAAGTTAAAAAGATTGTTGGAAAAGAAAGCGGTGGTGATGTGATCTTTGACAAAGTAGAATTTATGGATGCATTTGATGTGGGAAATTCAACACATTTTACGTTTGCTGTAAGTCCGGTTAGAAATATAGAATCACAAAATAATTCAACCATAGGAACAGCATCACAATATGGTTTGGACGATATCTCAATAAATTCCGATAAAATCATTCTATATCCCAACCCTGTAAAGAAAGACCAGAACTTTAGCATCACTTTTCCTTCAATGGATAATCTCGCCATTTCCATATATGATGGCGGCGGAAGACTGGTAAAATTAGAGAAAATAAGCGATACGGCTAAATCTTATACAAGCCATCTGTCAATACAGAGTTCTTATCTTATTAGTCTTACACGTAATGGGAAAATTATAAAAACTTTCAAACTAATTGTCGATTAACTAAAGCCATGAAAAAGTACAATAATCAAAAATCTTTTTATAAAAGACCGGCTATTCTTTTATGCCTATTTGCAAGTATGCTCATATTTGCAAGCTTTTCTAAAGAAGACCGTCAAAAAGTAAGATCTTTTAAATTAAAAATGATGGAAAAATACATCCATCATTCCCTTGCGGATAATACTGATGAAGTATTGGTTGCTAAACCCCATTTAAAAAATCATTATACAAAAGGTAAAGCAGAAATATCCCAACAAAAAGGGATGATCTCTAATGAGGATTACAATTATGAACCTGCGTTTTTGAAAGAGAATAATGGTATAGCAGCTTCAAATGCTATCTCCTATCAGGCAAAGGAAAAGGAAGGTACTATTGGAACATTTTCCAATAAAGAGGAAGATCGTCTATCCGATAATTTTTTCACTGTGGATATACCAGAGAAAAAGGGGGGCAATATGGTAGCATATCTGGAGTACGACCTGTTCGGCTTGGCTTCACACCAGTCCGTTGCCAGATCTATTAACCACAATATTGCTATAGGAGGTGAAATTATTGTTCCTAATTCCCAATGGACCCACCAAAAAGAGCAAATAAGTAACCTTCTTTATGGAAAAACCAACACAATCCTTTTTACTTCCCCAGGAGAAGGTATAAAGTATAAGGTAAAAAACCTGAAGATTGTTTTTGAAAAGGAAAAAAATCCGGCTTTACCAATTAGCTCGTTATTATCCGGAGATAAATTGTATATCAAAGGAAGTTATTCTCATTCACTGACATTGCGGATTAATAACAAGGAAATACCTGTTCAGAAAGGAGAATTTGAAAAGATGATCACCCTTGCTGCCGATGAAAAATCAAAAGGTGTATTTTCAATTTCTGAAAATGGTAATAATACCACCTATAAATTGCCTCAGGATACCAGATCTTACAAGACAGTGGATAATAACTTTTTTAATGCAAAAGGTATTTTTGTCACAAACGATCAGGAATTAAGCGTCGATTATGAAAAGGCCAACATAACGATTCCAAAAGGATCTGCAGCAGCAGCCTATATTGAAGTACTAAAACTTAGAAACAAAGATTTTCCAGGGACTTCCCAAGGACTTAAAAATGTAACTTTTGATAATATGGGTTACCGTCTTTCTTTAATTTCGGGAAAACTCAGTAAAAGAATCAAAATAACAATTCCCTACGACGAAAAACGATTAGGCCTTTTAAAAGCAAACGATATTAAAATTTTCAGGTTCGATTATGAAAAGAAAAAATGGATTGCCGAAACGTCAGCTGTCGTAGATACAAAAACAAAAACAGTAAGTGTTGAAGCGGAAGGCAATGGAGATTATATAAGCGGGATTATTTCAGTTCCGGAATCACCTCAGATCAATGCACTTGCACCTACTGCCATAAGTGGTTTAAAAACAGTGGATCCCGCTGCGGGCCTACAGTTTATGTCTCCTCCTACCGCCAATTCTTCCGGTTCTGCTTCCACGTCATATCCTATCGAAATTCCTGCTGGCGTACAAGGTATGGCTCCAAAGATTTCGGTTGCGTATAATAGTGCTTCCGGAAACGGATGGATGGGAGAAGGATGGAATGTTTCCGGGATTTCAGATATAACCCTGGACACGAGATGGGGAACACCTAAGTTTGATCCCACCTACGAATCCGAAATTTATTTGCTGGATGGAGAAATGCTGATGTATGAAGGAGATTATCTGCCGCACAGACATACCAATGGAAATGGAGCAATGGATGTGGCGCGTCAGGCGAGGAATACATACGGTAAAAAGAATTTTTATCTGAGAAAAAATAATGGTTTTCTCAGAATAGAAAGATACGGAACTGATCCGAAAACGTATACCTGGGTAGTAACCGGTACAGATGGTACAAAAAAATACTACGGAGGTAATGAAAACAACGTTAATACAAACGCTATTGTAATAACCGACCAGAATAACATTGTTCAGTGGGGAATCACAAAAGAACTTGATATTCATAATAACAATATAAAATATTACTATGATAATAAGATATTTCAAGCCGGAGTAGCACCGGCTACAGGCGATAACCTGAACCTGGCCAACGGCAGGCAATTCCACATTCAAAGAATTACCTATACGGGAAGAGATGACAATGACGGTCCGTATGAAATTGCTTTTAGTTCTGACAGTGGACAAAGGCCGGATTTATCTATAAATGCAAAAGAGGGTGTGAAAAGAGTTGAAACGTCCCGGTTGACGGATATTAATGTATCCTATAAACCACCGGGAAGTAACAATGGAATAAGAAAATACTTCTTCGAATATTATACCGGTGCCTTTTACAAAACGTTACTTTCAAAAATTATAACTCCGGGAGTGACTTATCAGTTGGATTATCATAACGATACCAATGGTACAATATTCGGTCCGGATAAAACGGTGAATGCGCCGACTCCTGACGCTTTTTCGGGGACAGTAAACTCATTGTTAAGCCCATCAAAAATCAGTGCGGACAATAATCTCGAATGGGGTTGGTCGGTTCGGGCAGGTGGCGGATTCGCGCTGTTCAAACCACACCGTTCCGGAGATAAAAACTTTATGATTTCCGGATTTTTTGGAGAATCCTATCCGGATAGTAAGAGGGCCATTGAACTCATAGATTTTAATGGAGATGGTGTTACCGACATCCTTTACCGTAAAAGAAATGGGGATAATGGGATAAAACTAATTCCAGGAAGCCTTGATACGAATGGAAATTTACAGTTCAGTTCCCCACAGCAGAATGTTCTCAACTTAAAAAGTAATTTTGGCCATACCATCGGAAGTACATGGACCAATGGTGCAACCGTATTGTTCAACTGGTGGAAAATGGGATTTGATTTTACAAAATCATGGTCAAGGACCAAAACCAATACTCCGGTTTATCTTATTGATGCCAACTCAGACGGACTTCCTGATGTGGTAAAAGATGATAAAGTATGGTTCAACAGAATTGGTGCAAATGGCCAGCCGGAGATGGTAACGACCAGTGATCTGACTGAAAATATGGTAATCAAAGGAAATATACCGGCTCCCTATACCGAACCTGAAGAGGAAGAAGATGATACTGAAGATGAAGCTGCGAGAGGAAAAAATGATGTGGTAAAAGTGTGGATAGCACCGAAGACCGGTTACATTAAAATTTCCGATGTCATTTCCATGGCAGATCCTATAAAGGAAGCTGTGGCTGTCTACTCGATCGAAATTCTGAATCCTACTGATCTTCCGAAAAACGGCAGGCTTTATTTAAAAAAATTAGCCGGTCCTAATCCTCCTGTTTCCGTAAATATCGAACATTATAATGATTATAATGGTACCCCTTTAGGAATAAATACATCTGACAGGATTTTAGTAAAATCTGGCGAAAAGGTATATTTCAGACTGCATAAAAAGAAAGGGCTTAATTATGTAGTCAACACAAGTCCTATGGTCACCTATACGGATGATACCGGTAATGCAATTACCGATACTCCTGAAGAGGAGCAGGACGGATTTCAGCCCAATGCCCTGAAATACGAAGAGAAATTCTTCCTGAATAATCTTACCAAAACAATTGATTTTACAAGCTTGGGTCATGGAGAGATAAATATCCCCGGATTTACGGTTCCTAAATTAAACGATGACGTAACTTATAAAATTACCTTATCCAAACATGATATTGTAAATCCGGCGACTGATATTCAGATATTATATTCTAAAACATACAGCCAGAATACTGGTCCTGTAGCCATTGACCCTGTAAATCTTACATTCTTAGCACCTGCCATAGTAGGATCACACTTAAAATTTATCGTTGAGTCTGATTCGTATGTATATAAAGATTTAGAATGGAAAGACATTTATGTAAATAATGGTTCGACTGCACTTGAAACGCATGACGTAGCTATATATCCCTCCTATTTTGTTTCCGATATGAAAAGTAAGTTTCATGTCGCTGATTTAGGCAATCTACCACAAGGAACAAATTCTTATGCAGTCTCAATTAATAAAACAGGTTCATTTACACCTTCCGTAACAGGTAACTTTATGTATGCCATTAAGAAGAACGGACTTGTAATTGAAAAAAGAAAAGTAGAGATTAAACCCTCCGGAATTTCTGAATATACCATGTTTGGAGGAGCGATTACTGGTTTAGATCCAATTCCATTTTATAATGGCGATCCGTCACAGCCAGTTCAATTGGCTGACAAAATTAACATCCTGGTATTCTGTGCCACTCCTCAGGATCGTGCTGCTTATGAATCTTTAAGATCACAGCTTCAGGGTAAAGCTTTCGATATTTACTACGGTAGCGGTAACCAGCTTGTAGGTTCTACCACGGAAACATCCGTCAATACTTCAGAATTTAATGCAATAAGTGCTGTTTATCATAACTGGGGGCAGTTTATTTACAATGAAGCAAGAGATATTAAAAAAGGAGACAATCCTCTTGACCCGCCTTACAATGATCCTAAGGACGGACCTACCGGACCTACCCAATCCAATGGGCCAGACTACGTTCCAAATCCAAATACACCGAAGGATCAGTATGGAGCGCTTATTAACAGTGAGTTTTTAGATTCTCCATTTGGAAGTTTTAACCATAATTTCAATTCGTGTGCAGGGATTACCAATGCAGATGATTACGCAAATTGTGTAGGTGATATCCTTCAGGCAGATTTCCAGAATATAGGCAATACCAATGTGTTGGCAGGTATGACCCCGGTAATTCCACTTATTGTTTATAATGTGAAGAAAGATAATCAGTTTACACAGAAGTGGGTAAACGGAATGTTTACAGAACAGTACGCAATGGCATCGAGCTTCCGTGATGAAGAGAGTATTACGCCTTTCTTCGTAAGCGATGATCCGGATGAGCCGGATACCGAAGTTCAGGGGAATGATAATACGGCGATGTATGCAATAGAAAAGAAGCAGAAAAGCAAATCGAAAACCACGAACTTCGGGCTTGGTATTCCGGTAGTTTCAACATCTACTTCTCAACTTAGAGACTATGGCAACATCAATACCCAAGACTTTTTTGATGTAAACGGTGATGGCTATCCGGATATGCTTTACCGGACACAGGCACAATTAACAAATTCACTTGGAGGACTTCTTGGAGTACAGCCCAATCTGGAAAACAATGGTGATTCTCCAATCTCTTCCGCTGATAGCTTCCAGAGAACCAATACCATCGCTTTTACCAATACAGCGGTGAAAACGGTAGGGAGAATGATAAGCAATAAAAATGCTGATGCAAAAGGTGATGAGTCTAGCCCATGGTCCGGCGGTTTAGGTTTTTCCAACTATCCGAATTCTTACGATAAAGGACTGAAATTCTGGGCAGACATTAACGGAGATGGATTGGTAGACCGTGTCGATAAAATTGGAAATGAATTCAAGTACAGGCTAAATTACGGAACAGGACTTAATTTTTATGAAAATTTTAAAGGACTGGACACCTATAACTCCAAACCCGTTGGCGCTACTTCGGTTAGTATTGGAGGAGGACTTTCGGGATTAATCTCTCAAACATCAACCTTCAGTTCAGGATTCGGTATATCAGGAAACTTAACAGCATCTTCGTCTACAGGAACTTCTAAAAAAACTTTTCAGGATGTAAATGGTGACGGACTGGCCGATATTATAACCGTAGAAGATAACGGTAATGCCAGTGTTAGCTATAATATGGGAAATAAGTTTGCTATTCCCGAAGCTTTATCAAAACAAGGCGCTATAGTAAATTACGCAAATGAAAGCAGAAATTACAACGGAGCTTTTTCATTGAATGTTGGCTATTATCTTAACATACCAACGATTACCTTATTTGGTATTACAATTCTGTATGTAAGAGCGGGAATAGATGCTAATGCGAACTTAGGTCTTACAGTATCTGAAATCAATAAAGCTTTGCGGGATATAAACGGCGATGGATTTCCCGATCTGGTAGTTAATACGGGTAGTGGACTTCAGGTAAACTACTCACGAGTAGGACGAACCAATAAGCTTTCCAAGGTCACTGAACTGAAAAGCAAAGGATCCTTTACCATCGATTATGAATTTTCCAAGCCGTCGTATGACGATCCGCATGCAAAATTGGTAATGAGTACAGTTAAAATTCTAAATCCTGACGTAAACTCAGCCACTTATACGCAATCTACTGCCGGTAAAGATCAGGTCATTCGTTATAAATACGATAAATCCAGATATGACCGTAGAGAAAGGACTTCCTATGGATTCGCTACCGTAACCTCGGAAGAAATGAACGGAACATCGGTATATCGTCAGACGGTACAGACTTTCTATAACAGCACTTATTTTAATAATGGACTGGAACGAAAAACCGAAGTATTTGCCAACGGTACATTAAGCAACAGTACGGTTAAAAGCTTCAAGTTATTTAACTATACTAATAACCATACCCTTATTTCGGAAATTCCGGCCGCACAATTTGAAACTTATGACGTAGGAGGCACGCAAGGAAACAGGACTGCACTTGTAAAATTAGTCGGGACAAGCATAACCGATATTGAAGGAGGTGTTTCGCTCACAACCAGTGACGTTATGTCCTATAACAACAAAGGGCAGCTTACCAATTACCAGTATAACAGTAATGTGGCCAGCGGAAACTATTCTTCGGAAGTTTCCTATCATAGCTACCCTTCGCTTACTGCTGCTAATATTCTTGATGTACCGGCAGATATTAAAGTGTATGGAACGGGAAGTAATTTGCTTCGCCACAGAAATACCGAGATCGATCAGACTACGGGCGATCCTATTCGTATTTCTGTTGAAGTTTCTCCCGGCACTTTTGCCATGACCGCCTTATCTTATGATCCATTTGGAAATGTAAAAGTAATTACCTATCCAAGCGGATATAAACTGACTTACACTTATGATCCGACGGGAAAATACGTGCAGACTGTTGCGGATAATTTCGTTTCCTCTTCTGCTGTTTATGATCCGAGTTTTGATACGGTTCTGGAATCTACAGATCCCGCAGGAAATAAAGTAAAATATACTTATGATATTTTGGGCCGTGTAACTTCCGTATTGGGACCAAAAGAAGTGGGAATATCTCCGTATACGATAAAATACAGCTATTTTGATTCCGAGCTGGGAACCGGAAATAATCTTCCGAAACTCTATGGATCTCTTACCCAGAACTACGATAGCCAAAATCCATCCAATCCTATAGAGACGATCAGCCTGGCAGATTTTACCGGAAGAACCGTGCAGGTAAAAAAGGATATCGAAATAGACGGTACTGAAAAAATGTCCGTATCGGGCATTACGCTGTACGATGTTTTCGGAAGAGCCGTTAAACAGTATCATCCGACAGATGAAAATAAAGATGCTGTAGCCAATAAAAAGTTGAAGCTCACTACGGCACAATATTATACTTCAGTCGTGTATGACGCGCTTAACAGAGTCGTTAACAGCTTTGATGAAGACGGAAACCTCACGGAGTATAAATATACCATCGATAACAGCATGTATAAGAAGACTACGGAGCAGCTTCAGAATCTTGCGGTACCATTGAAATATGAAACATTTACCAATGCCGAGGAAAAAGTGGTTAAAACAAATAATTTCGTCGGAGGACAGGTATTATCAACAACATTCAACTATAATAATATAGGAGAGCTTCTCTCTTCCACAGATCCGGAGAATAAGACAACTTCTTACGCATATGATATGGGAGGTAGAAGAATAAAAGAAAGCCATCCGGACCGCGGACTGTCAAGATTTGTATATGATTTAGGCGGGAATCTTATCCGAAGATTTACCGCAAACCTTTTAAGTTCTACAGCACCTCAAAATTATATTGCTTATACTTATGACCTAAACCGACTTACCAATATTACTTATCCTCCGCTGCCAAACGGTTCCCCTAATCCTAACAATGTATTTTATCAATATGCGACTAATGGTTCCGGAATAGGCAGAGTTACATATAAAAGTGACGGAACCGGTTCTGTGCAATATAGATATGGAAATATGGGCGAGATCGTGCGAGAACGGCGACGAATCATGGGATATAATATCCCTACAATGTCTTTCACCACCAATTACACCTATGACAGCTGGAACAGGATTACTGAAATGCGTTATGCAGATGACGAGTATCTTAGTTATCATTATGATCGCGGCGGAAACCTAAAGCAGGTTACAAGCGATGTAAATGGGGATTATATTAAAGATATCCAATATGACCTGTATGAACAAAGGACAAAAGTACTCAACGGGAATGATACTTATTCTCTTTATACATATGATCCTACCAGGCGTATGTTAAAAAATCACACGCTCACAAAAGATAATTATGCGACATTCCTTAACAATCAATACAAATACGACCTGGTAGGTAATGTTATTAAGAATACGAACGCGGCATACCCTACACCAAATATGCTGGGAGGACCCTATGAAATGATTTATGGATATGATACCATGAACCGTCTGATCTCTTCGGAAGGTGCGATGTTCAAAGAATTAAAAGAAGATCATACAGATCCGAATAATATTGCATCAAGCTACAATACTTCGCTTACCTATACTCATAGCAGCGGAATTGATACTAAAAAGCAGACGGTAATACACCAGGGAACAGTTGATCCTTTAAACACCTACGATAACAGTTACAGCTATTTAAGTAGTACCCATCGTTTGGAGTCTGCAGTAGATCAGAATACCAACATTGGCAATTCTTTCGAATATGACGAAAATGGTAACCCTGCTGTTGATGCATCTCCATCCGGGCCAAGATTTATGTATTGGGATGAAGAAAATAACATGAAAGCATATTCTTCACCTGAAGAAGGAATATTCCAGTACAATGTTTATGATGACCAAAAGGACAGGACAATTAAATACATTCTGGGCCAGGAATCATCCTTATATCAGAATGGAGCCCTGGTTGACGGTTCAATGTCCCTGCAATCGTATGCGGTTTATCCGAACCCATTTATGACAGTAACTTCGGATGGAAAATATACCAAACATTATTATACGGGAACCCAAAGAATAGCCAGTTATCTCTCCACCAACAGCGGAAATATCAACAGATCCCAAGATGCTAACGCCGTAGCAGGAAGTAACACAACACCTGATCCTGATACGGAAGCGGACTTCAACCACTATGCGGAAAAGGCAGGGCTTGATGTACAAAGTATTACGACAGAGCTGAAATCAGGTTCTGCTCAGAATGGTATCTACTACATCCACGGGGATTACTTAGGAACGGGAACATTTGTAACGGATGGTGATGGTATTGCAACCCAATTTTTCTTAAATTTACCATTTGGGGAAACATTCGTAGAGCAACAGGTAACAGGAACCTATAACAATCCTTATAAGTTTAACGCTAAAGAGTTAGACAGCGAAACCGGTCTTTATTATTATGGAGCGAGGTATTATAACCCGAGGTTAAGTATCTGGTATGGGGTAGATCCGCTGGCGGAGAAGTATCCATCTTATAGCCCTTTCATTTACACGCTTAATAATCCTATAAACTTTATAGATCCGGATGGTAATAGAATTAAGCCCGGTTCAAATTGGGCAGGGGCAGGACATTTAAAATTTAATTTATTATATTTTAATGCTATGTATAATTTGCATCACAGCAATAAGGATGATAGATCGGGGTACAGTTGCTCAATGTGCTGTATAAATGCTCTATCCTCAAATTTGAGTCTTTTATACAGTAACAAGTTTAAAAGGCTTGACAATTATGATAAAATGATGCAGCAAGTTGGGCAGTTAGGATATAGAGGAGATAGAGAAATTGCACAGCCGACTTTAAATGGTAAAGTTTTGAATAGCAGTAATTCTGTATCAGAATTTTCGGATAAAAACTTCAACACAGGTATTGTAGATAATCTTATGGATCAACTAAAAGGAAACAAAGGAGTTTTTGTTTTTGGAGTTGGAATTGCCAATGGATATCACAGCACTATAGTTACCGCTTATAATGACGGAACAAAGGTTAGAGATAATGAACATGATATAACTTATACATCTAGTGTATCCAATCCAATATTTCTCTATATTGAAGATGGTGGTGGTGCAAGAGTCTTTACAGGGAATCAGTTAGAGAGTAAGTTTAAGGAATTTTATATTGGTGCCGCAAAATATTATTCTGGACAAAAAATTATAGATGGAAAGAAAGTAGGCAACACTGGCGCAAAAGATATGGGAGCAAGAATAGATAATTTAGAATTTAAAAAGACAAAATAATGTTTAAATATTTGTTTATATTTTTTTTACTCCTCATTTCTTGTAAAAACACAGAGGAAAAAAGTTGCGATCCGATCTTAATTAAGAATTTAGTTTCTAATATTGAGAGTATGAATAAAGAGAAATACTATGTAAACTTTCCAAATAAAGGAGATATTCTAGATTTTGTTAAATTGTATACCTCACACTGTAATATACCCTTCAAAAATGGTGATTATCATATAGAAAAGGCAATTAATCTTTTTGGAAAAGAGAAGGAAGGAAATATGTTTTATGGTGAAATTGTCTGTTTTGAAAATTATGATAAATGTGATAGTATAATCCGACAAATTAAATTTAAAAACTGTATAGATCCATATAACATTAAAATAAATAAAGTATATAAAATAAAACCCTCATTGGTACTTCTTGTAAACTTTTCTAATTTTGATGTTAGAAATTTTGAAAAAAAGATTTTGCTAAAATATAAAAATTGTCAAATAATTAACATCAATGAACCGTGATAAGTCCCCTGATCTATAAAGTCTAGCGATATTATAGCAGATAAAAAGCAGCAAAAGTCTGACTAAATTTTTACACAATTTCATTTATATTTAGAAAGAAGCCTATTTTATAGGGTTAAGAAACTTTAACTTATTATTTTTCAACAAAATTTATCTTAATAGCAGTTTAGCGAAACATTTGTAGAACAGCAGGTCACCGGCAAATATCCTAATCCTTATAAGTTTAATGCCAAAGAGTTAGACAGCGAAACCGGTCTTTATTATTATGGAGCGAGGTATTATAATCCTAGATTGAGTATTTGGTATGGGGTGGATCCGCTGGCGGAGAAAATGCCGAGCTGGTCGCCGTATGCTTATGCATTTGATAATCCTATAAGATTTACTGATCCGGATGGAAGATATCCTATTTTACCTCTTGTCGGGACAATAGCTGTGTTCTTGAGAACATTCAATAATACACCTTCTAGAATGGGAACGCTTTCAGGTGCGAATGCAGCAGCAGCAATGTCAAGATTAGGAAACACTGAATTTAGTTGGAGCCAAGGTAGAAGTCTTCCTACTAGTACGGCATATTTTAATAACCGGGATGGAAGATATATCTATACAACCGAAGGCGGTTGGATTGATATGGTACATTTTCTATTTTATGCAGGTAGAGCCTATAACTATAAACAAGATAAAAGTAGAGCTCAAGCAGAAGTGTTGGCAAAAGGTGGTTCTGTGTCTTTAAAAACTTTAGGAGAATCTAGGATGAATCCAGTCAGTGAATCATTGCAAGATGGATATGCGCAGGAAGCGTCAGATGTTATGTTTGCAGAACATTCTGCATATAGTTATGAAGATTTGCCTAGCGATAAATTTGGAGCTGAATTCGGAGCAAATTATTTTGATCCTAAAAGCAAATTTTCATTTGGAGAGCAATTGCAAAATTATTTAAATTCATTAGGTGCAACAAATCCTAAAAATGCTCCTAATTATAATGAACTTCCTAAACAGGATAATCTTAAATCCCCTCCACGAAAAAATTATAGTACAAAACCAGTTTATATTAAAGGAGATAAAGGAGGAACAAATGGTAATCCTTGCTCATTATGCCAGCCAACTAAATCAAAGCAATAGAGATTAATATTATGAAGAAACTTAAAAGTAAATTTTTATTCGTCATGCTTTTTTTTATAATTAGTTGTGTATCAGAAAATATGCAAGAAGCTAATCATATCATAAATAAAATAGAGGAATATAGAAAATCAAACAAGAAACTTCCTGAGAATCTTAACGAAATTGGAGTAAAAGAAACGGAAGAAGGTCCTGTATTTTATAAGAGAATTGGTTTATCAAACTATATAATATGGATTCAAGCTGAGTCTTCAATGGGGGATTCTGATATTTATTATTCTGATACTAAAAAATGGGAGAAGGCATATAGAGAAATTAAGTCAACTAAATGAATGGCTCTGTTATTAGGTCCTAGATCAGTTGTAAAATAAGATTATAGCACTTGTCATCTGCTAGGACAAGTGTCTCGCTCTTTCCTTCGTGATAAGATTGGTGTTACAAGCCTGTTTTTCTTAAATTTACCATTCGGGGAAACATTTGTAGAGCAGCAGGTCACCGGGAAATATCCGAACCCTTACAAGTTTAACGCAAAAGAGTTAGACAGCGAAACAGGTCTTTATTATTATGGAGCGAGGTATTATAATCCTAGATTGAGTATCTGGTATGGTGTGGATCCACTAGCGGAGAAGTACGCAGGGTGGTCGCCGTATGCATATTGTGGAAACAACCCTATTAATTACATTGATCCTGATGGAAATTTTAGATTACCGGCAAATGCTACGAGAGAGCAAAGAAGATTATATATAGAGGCAATAAAAACTATAAAAGCGGTGTTTCGAGATTCAGGATTTCGAAAAGCGTTTAAAGAGAAATTTAAGGTAGATGATAAAATGATACAGAAAATGCTCAAAGATGGAGATGGCCCCACTGTTATAATGAATGAATCTATAAATGCTTTGGGCCTTTATAAGCCAGAAACGAATCCCAATGTTATTCTAATAGATCCTAAGGTAGTAAATGATGTTTCAAAACATAAAGGAGATAGAAAGTATATTGATCTTTTAGCAGAAATTATAATTCATGAAGGTGGTCATTGGGCAGACTTTAAAATGGACGGTAAATCCGAGGAAGATGATCCACTTTTTAAGACGGGTTATCATTCAAAAAGTGGTTTACCAGATGCGGGAGATAATTGGGAATATATTTATTTTGGAACAGATACTCAATCTGCTGCTTCTGATCGTGATATAATTACTGAAAAGTTTGATGGATTTAGGAGGAATAATTTTAGAAAAAATTTTAGGCAACAAATTGAAATCAGGGACTTGAAATCACAAAAAATGCCATCTGTTTTAGATAATTATAAAAAACCAAAAGATAATTTGCGAGTAAGACCATGTTATTAACCCAAAATCCCTAAACAATATGAATTTTAAAACAAAAATAGTTATGATTTTATTATCCTCTTTATTACTTACGAATTGTAAGGAGGAAATGAAAAAATGTGTAAGTCAATCTACCGATACTAATGTAAAACTATATAATGATTTAACAGATCAGTTGATACCTTATTTTTTTAGAGAAGATTATTTAGGTGAAAAAAAAATTTTGATAGTTTAAGAGTTCATAATGAGGATTTATATATCGAAGAGAAGACAAAAGCGCACAACGAAATTTTTAATCATCCTGAAAAATTTTGCAATTTGTATATAGATTCTACTAAAAATAAAAATACAGATTTTGCTACAGGTAGTAAAAATTTTATTACAGGTCATCCCGAAGCTCCTATAAATTACAAAAAAAGTAGGAAGGAGTTTTTAAAAGAATTTTCCAGTAATACAGACATTATTCAAAAATTAAGTACAAGAAGTTCTATAAAAGCAAATCAATTTAATTTATGTACCGCAAAAGTGCTGGATCTGGCAGAGTATGATAAACATACAAATGAATGTGAGATAGGTGTTGTCTATTTTTCAGAGATTGTATTCGATACTTCAAAAAAAATAGCATTAGTTTTTGTTGACCATAATATAAAAAATTATTACGGTAGAGCTGCTGTATTTAAACTAAGATTGCATGATAATTATTGGGAAATAGAAGATGCTATATTAGTGTCAACTTCCTAATTTCCGGGTAATGTATCAAATTTAGTGATGACATTTTTTGATGATTAACTCATTGAATTTCAATAATCATTAAAAATGAACTATTAACAACACGAGTAAGGATTCTTTACTCGTGTTTGTTTTATTCGAAAAAAATATGTGCAGATGGTTGAAGATCATTCCTCGGGTATCAGATTTAGTGATAAGGATAAAAACAAAAAAATAGGGTTTTAGAACCGCAACATTTGTCACCAATTCCCAGGGCAATGCTACCCAATTTTTCTTAAATTTACCATTTGGGGAAACATTCGTAGAGCAACAGGTAACAGGAACCTATAACAATCCTTACAAGTTTAACGCTAAAGAGTTAGACAGCGAAACCGGTCTTTATTATTATGGGGCCAGATATTACAATCCTAGAATTAGTACCTGGTATGGAGTAGATCCGCTGGCGGAGAAAATGCCGAGCTGGTCGCCGTATGCTTACGCGTTTGATAATCCGGTACGTTATATCGATCCCGACGGAAGAGCTCCAAATGATATTGTTTATTTTAATATGCTAGGACAAGAAATATATCGAATAAAAAGTAATACTGAGTTTAGAACATTCGTACAAGCTTCTACCTTTTCTGAAATTGTAGGTGGACAAGCAAGTATTGCGCCTGTAGGAAGCGGTATATCTGGTTTTTTTGTAGAAGCTCAAATGCCAAATATAATTCAAACTAGAACTCAAAGTGGTGAAGATGTTAGTGGTCCAAAATATCAAGTAAATGACTATCAAATAGCTGCAAGTACACATCTGGCAAATAATGAACTTAACTCTGGTAATATGATAGTAGGAGATAAGAACGGAAATATCATCCCTCAAAAAGCTCTAAAAGATGTTCCTGATATTTCCGTAAATTTAGTAAAAGCTTGGAGTATGCAAGAATCACATGCTGGAACGAATGGTTCAATTTTACAAGTTAATAATAATGGGGATTTTACACCGGATAAAACAGCAATTGGAATTACAAAAGGAGCAACATTCTCAACAAATAAAGAAATTAATTTATCTATTAGATATGCAATCGGTAAGGGATTTTCTTCCAGTCCAAATTATTCAAAAGATGGTAGTGGTAAAATAATTTCTAGAAACTGGTCTTGGAGAGGATGGAATGAAGCAATTAAAGGTTATAATGGCGGAGGTGTAAAAGGTTATGAAAAATATATTCAAACAATGTTAAATCAAAGTAGAACACCTAAACCTTCAAATTATTAAAAATATGAAGACAAAAAAGATTGTATTATTTATAATATATTTTATCAAATGCGGATTCTCCTTCGCACAGAAAAAGGAAATAAATTATACAGAAGAAAGGCACAAGTTTAATAAAAAACTTATAGTCAATCAATGTTATAATATGGTTAAAAAGCAGATTACTAATAATGATGAATTTAAAGGCAGCTTTTTAGGTCTGGTTAAAACGAAAACAGGTAAGACTTATTTTATTGTAAAATCCTCGTACATTTTTAATTTAAATAAAAGTGCAATGGCAGAAAGTCAAATTTTTGTTTATAATTATAAAAACGAATTTGTCGGCTATTATTATTTGAGTAATATTAATCAATTGCCTTGGAAATTGTTTCATAATAAATTATACTTTAATAACAAAGATTGCAGGGAAAAGATAATTGTAGATTTTACCACTGGTATACCTAATGCTATTAATTTAAAATGTAATGGAGTTGACGACTTCATTGAGTTAAAATAAATGTCTACTATTAACATTGGAATTCTGCTTGTTAATGTGCAAAAAGGCGGCATTAATTGGATAATATCTAACTAGGGGATATTTTACGACAGATACTAATTATGAAGTCATTTAAACTTTTCTGTTTGGAAAAAAGGCTGGGATTTAAGATATTGTAATTGCAAAAAACAAATTAAATTTCCCAGCCCGTGTACGAAGTACTAGGCAAAGATATAATAGAATTTGAATTAGTAAAACATATTCCAAAAAATAAAAGAGGTTTTAAACCCAAGGTCGCGACTCTTTCGATCGTTAATGCTATTTTGTATAAATTAAAGACCGGACTTCAATGGTATATGCTTCCTGTAAAAAGCCTTATTCCGGAATTCGATTACAGCTGGAACAGTGTATATTATCATTTCAGGAAATGGAATAAGATGGGAGTCTGGGAAAAAATATGGATAAGGCTATTGAAATCCAGGAGGATAAAGATGGATTTGTCCCATATTAATTTTGACGGCAGCCACACTCCGTGAATCAAAGGTGGAGAAAGAGTAAGCTATCAGGGCAGAAAAAAAAGAAAAACAACAAACTCTTTATATCTTACCGACAAAAACGGCATTCCCCTGGCTATGAGCGAACCTGAATCAGGAAAACACCATGACAGTTATGAAATCCATACTCATTTTAACGAAGTGATTTCTGTACTTAAAGATTCAAAGATCAGTGTGGATTGGATGGTTTATTTATGAATGCAGATTCTGGTTTTGATTGCCATGAGCTCATAATACTATGCTTTCAGTATGGAATAATCCCGAACTTTGCCAGAAATAAAAGAAGCAAAACAGTAGAAGATGATATCTGCTTCGATCTGCAACTTTACAAAGAAAGATATTCAATTGAAAGAACAAACGCCTGGCTTGACAGCTTAAGATCACTGCTGAATAGATATGATACAACTGTAATCAGTTGGAAACCTTTAAATTACATCGCCTTTATTGTGATTGGACTCAAGAAAAGTAAAAAGTTTAAATGAGTTCTACTTGAGTTCTACTTGAGTTCTACATTATTCCATTAATTTCCAATTATTTGAATAAACAGGCATGATGGGAAACTTTAATAAAGCCTTTTCTTGTCCTAATGTAAAAATCATTTTGATTTCAGAAGTATCTTAACTGAAGATACTTCCAGCATCCAGCTTCTCTCTTCCAGCCTATTAATCCATTTTCTACTTCGGGTTCACATTAAAAATAAAAGCTTAATTAAAAACTCTTATTGGTCCAGCCATTTCCTGAACAGCATTGCTTTTGCCTTGCTTACAATAATTTTTTCATCGGATGACGGATGCATGGTGACCAGCAACCGGCCGTTAAAAAAATAATCTACCGTTTCCACAGCATTCCGGTTGAGGATAAACTGGCGGTTGGCCCGAAAGAATATGCCGGGGTCGAGTTGCTGCTCCAATTGTTCTAAGGTAAACTCGATAATATATTGCTGTCCCTGCACCGTACAGGCGTATACGATCTCATGGGCTGTATAAAACCAGTGGATTTTAGCAGCTTCCAGCGGAATCAGCCTGCCGCAGTAATGGATGAGAAAGGATTTTTTATAAATTTTGACAGGGGATTGCAGCTGTCGCAGCAAAGCCCCGATCCGGGACTCTTTTTCTGTACCGGAAGTAAAAAAAAATTCATATTTTGTTAAGGAACGGTGTATTTCCTCTTTGTCAAAAGGCTTTAAAACATAATCGATACCGTTGTTACGGAAAGCATCAATAGCATAATCGTTATAGGCTGTCACGAAAATTACCGGTTTTTTAAGCGGGATTTTCCTGAAAATTTCAAAAGATAATCCGTCGGAAAGCCTGATGTCTGAAAAAATCAGATCATATACCTCTTCTGATGCGGAAAACCACCTCAGGGACTCTTTGATATTGGGCAAGACCTTGATAATCCGGGCAGCAGGACGTATTTCCCTGATGATATATTCAAGGTTTCGGGCGATGGCAGGTTCGTCTTCTATCAGAACAATGCTAAGGTCTCTGGTCATAACAGCGGTAGTTTTACAATGAAATGATTTTCTGTACGGCGGATTTCTATTTCGCGGGAAGTCTGTAGCCTGAATCTTTCATTAAGATTGGCGAGTCCCATCCCCGTGCTGTCTGTTGCATGGGCAGGCTGTAAGTTGTTTTGAATAACAAGAACGTCCCCTTCATCAAAAATACCAAGGATGATCGGATTATCAACGGTAGCGGTATTGTGCTTAACGGCATTTTCCACCAAAGGCTGCAGGGAGAGATGAGGAACGGAACTCTGCAGAAGATCCGGGCGTATATTAATCTCTATCTTAAATGCATTTTCCAGCCGCATGGCTATTAATTCCGTATAAGAATCCAAATGCTGAAGTTCCGTTTCCAATGACACAGGTTCACTTCCCGGATGCGCCAGTGTATACCGGAAAACTTTGGAAAGATGTACAATATAAGCCTGAGCGCGCTCAGGATCTTCTCTGATAATGGATGAAATACTGCTGAGCGTATTGAAAAAGAAATGAGGGTTCAGCTGCTCCTGTAGTAGCGTCAGCTGGGCTTTTACGTAAGCGGTGTGAAGCTGTTCGTTTACAGTATCTTTCTTTTTACCTTCCCGGATCAGGAGAATAAGCCGGATCATCACGGCCACCATGACCGTACTGAGCAAGAAACGGATGAAATATCCCCGCGCTATCGTCCCGGGCAGATGTACGCTCCCAAAAAGTGCAGAATGAATAATGCTTCCCAGAATAAGAGCAGCAATTATCAACAGCAAATTGAAAGTATAAAATGTTGCCCGCTGCCGGTTTTGCCGGTAAACACTGAAAAACCTGTTCTCAGTGAGATTAAGCCGGAACAGCAAAAGACAGAACAGCATATTGTATACAAACTGAAAGCTGTATTCCCATATATCGAAAGTCCAGTAACGGGCAATAATCCCGCCGCTCTTAAGTGCCAGTAACTTTGCTGAATTAACCACCAACGTGATTAAAAAAGCACTGTATAGGCAGATTTTGGTTTCGTTTTTCATCATATCTGCAAATAACGTAAATATTTACGCTGATTCGTCAAAATATGAAAACGAAGCTGAAAAATAAGATGGTGAAATTACCAGAAGAAACTTAAGCCTGGGAAAATAAAATCTTAGGGCATTTTTTATTTTCCGAAGAATATTTTGTCCTGTTCCTGCTGATCGTTATAAATTACCTGAAAAGTGACCGGCATATATTGATAAAGACGTTTCCAGTGTGAAATTTTAGCCCGTTTTTTAAAGCTTTCGAAAGATCGTATAAAAAGATTTTCGATCATATTTTTTACATAGGAATCTCCGCTTTTGTATATCATTTCCATCATTGTGATGTGATGGACCATAATATTTACTTTCGATTCCTGAAGAAGCCTCCTCAAATAATTGATGGTGGACTGTATGATTCCTGCAAAATTACCCTGTATGGACAATTGGATGATTTCGGTGCGTAGCTGTGGGTAGAAAAATTTTAAATATTCAGTCGCTTTTGCCTGATTAATCGTCTGCATTGTTACATTCTCCATAATTAATTATTTTCCAGAGTTTCCATAGTATCGCGAAAATTGTACCAAAATCAAGTAAATTCCAAAATTTAATAAAAATTTTACAGTGATTTCCGAAGGTGGAGGGTCGATTTATTTTCAATCTGTTTTTTTTCATTCTTCAGTACCATTTGCGCCAGCTTTTTTCCCATTTCCGAAAAATCTGTGGACAGCGTGGTAATGCCATTCTGTACCACCTTTTTCAGAGGCGTTTCATTATAGGAGATAATGCCGATATCTTCTCCTATGATCAGACTATTCTGGTTGCATTTTTCAATGGTCTCCACCAGCTGCCGGTCATTGGGAATAAGGAATACCTGTCCTTTTCTGAGTTTGAAATTTTTAAGATCCGGGATAACCGAATGGTTTTTATGATGTTGTTTACAGAATTTTTCAAAACCGGTAACCATATCATAAGGTTCTTTCTGGCCGGGAAATATCAGGATATACCGGTTGTATTTCTGCAGCAGGTCCAAAACCGATTCCATCGCCGTATAGATATTTTCCGCGAAATTCTGGTAGATACCGGAATATATCTTCAGGGATTCCCTCATCTGGTCGATGATGTATACATCATTTTTTGGAAGTTTGGCAATAGAACTTTCTACCCCCTCTACATTTGCCGCCAGGATAATGTATTTTGAGTAGTTTCCGATATTATCTGAAATCAGTTTGGAAAACATAACGGGATCAAAATGATGGAAAAATGTATCGACCTGAACTTTTCCGGCAAGGCCTTTCAGAAAAGAGTTAAGAAGATCTTCCTTGAAAATATTCAGTTCATCGAAAAGAAGAAAATACCGTTCGTCAAAACTGAAATCTTCCGTCCTTACATAATAGCCTTTGGCTGTAATGGATTTCACAACACCTTTCTTTTTAAGCTTTTCATACGCCAGGAGAACCGTATCTCTGGATATTTTATGTTCTATGCAGATTTTATTTACAGAAGGCAGTTTATCGTTGCGCAAAAGCTTTTTTTCGATAATAGCTTTTTCAATGCTGGACATGATTTGCTGGTAAAATGCAACAGAGCTTTCTTTATCGATGTGGATGAATTTCATACTAAATCTGGTAGTAAAACTGTAAAAACTGGTAGGTATTGGTTTGCAATGTACCACAAACTTTATATATTTCAAAAACAGTTAACAAATAATTAACATATCTGGTTATTTAACTAAAAGACTGTTACTTATGGTGTTTTTAAAATCCATTTAAAGATGTTTTTTTAAATAATTTTTAAGAATATAGGTAAAATTAAAGAATGTTGATGGTTTTTTTGGTGATCTTTTGGTAAGATGGCAATAAATACAAAGTATGGTTATAATTAATTAATAATGTAATGATGATTGATGATGAATAATACAGCACAGCAACGTACTCCGGTAGAACAAATAGATAACAGAAAACAATTAGTAAAAAACATGGACAATAAACTGGTTAATTCCACGGTACAGGCATTTCGGAAACAATTCGGAGAAGATCCGGACTCTATTTTTATGTCTCCGGGCAGAATTAACATCATTGGTGAACACGTAGATTACAACCATGGGTTTGTACTTCCGGCAGCCATTGATAAATATATATGCTTTGCCGTGAAATTATCCGATTCGGAATCAGGTGAATTCTATGCAGCTGATCTGGATCAGCATTTTGTAGTAAACATACATAATGAGCTGAAGCCTGTACAACAAAAGTGGGTGAACTATATGCTCGGCGTTATTCATGAAATAAAAAAGCAGGGGAAAAAAATCGGGGGTTTTAAAATTGCGGTAAGCAGCGATATTCCAATGGGTGCCGGACTTTCGTCTTCAGCAGCTTTGGAATGCGGATTCGCCTTTATGCTTAACAGTATTTATCAGCTAGGGATTACCAGGGAGGCAATTACACTTATAGGGCAGGCAGCAGAACACAATTTTGCCGGGGTTAAATGCGGAATTATGGACCAGTTTGCATCTGTATTCGGCAAAGAGGAAAAAGTAATTAAGCTCAACTGTTCCACCCTCGAATATGCTTATTACGATGCAAAGCTCGACGATCACTGTTTTGTGCTTTTCGACAGCTGTGTGAAGCACAGCCATCTGACGTCAGGCTATAACGACCGGAGAAATGAAGTTGATCGCGGAATCAATATCATAAAGGCCAGTTTTTCTGAAGTGAAGGATTTCAGGGATGTCACCCATGATATGCTGGAATACCTGAAGGCAGACCTGGGGGAAATCATTTTCAGACGTTGCCGGTATGTAATAGAAGAAATAAGCAGGGTAGAAGAAGCCGCCTTTGCTTTGCAGAACCAGGACTTTAAAAGATTGGGAGAACTCCTTAATGAAACCCATCGAGGCCTTTCTCATGATTATGAGGTAAGCTGCAGGGAACTGGATTTCCTGGTAAAAGAAACCTTAAAAGAAAAAGGGGTCTGCGGGGCGAGAATGATGGGCGGAGGCTTCGGCGGATGTTCCATTAACCTTATTAAAAAAACGGAAGCCGGCAATATCATTGCCTCGGTTCAGAAAAAATATAAAGAAACTTTCGGAATAGAGATGAAAGTATATCAGGTGAATATTTCAGAAGGCACCCACCAATATAAGGAAAATCAGAAAGCCACATTTAATCGTACTGAGCATCCGCACCGCCGTTACAATCCTCTTTTGGACGAATGGGTGCTTGTTTCTCCGCAAAGGGCAAAACGTCCGTGGCAGGGGCAGCAGGAAAAGGTTACTGAAGAAAAACGGCCTTCACACGATGCATCCTGCTATCTGTGCCCTGGAAACACCAGGGTAAACGGTGATGTGAATCCTGAGTATAGGGGAGCATTTGTTTTTAAAAATGATTTTCCGGCTTTGCTGAGCGAAGAAGTGGCTCCTGAAGGCCATGCTCAGGACGATTTATTCAGGATACAACCTGAAAGAGGAATAAACAGGGTAATCTGTTTTTCTGATGATCACAGCCTTACACTGCCGGAAATGGAGCTTGAGGATATTGAAAAAGTAATTTCCGTTTGGCAGGAAGAATATAAAGCTCTGGGTGCTGTAGACTATATCAATCATGTACAGATTTTTGAGAATAAAGGAAGTGTGATGGGATGCAGCAACCCCCATCCCCACGGGCAGATCTGGGCACAGTCTTCCATTCCCAGCCAGGTCGCCAGAACCCAGCAGAACCTTAAAACATATTTTGATCAGCACCAGCGGACACTTCTGGAAGATTATCTGGAAAAAGAATTTGAAAAACAAGAAAGAATGGTGGTGGAAAACGAATCTTTTGCTGCGGTAGTGCCTTTTTGGGCAGTATGGCCCTATGAAACCATGATCATCAGCAAAAGAAGCATCAGCAATATCATGGAGTTTTCCGAAGCGGAGAAAAAATCGTTTGCGGCCATTCTTAAAGACCTCACCATACGGTATGATAATCTTTTTGAAACATCGTTTCCGTATTCTGCAGGGATGCACCAGGCGCCCACAGACGGTGAACAGCATCCGGAATGGCATTTCCACATGCATTTTTATCCGCCACTGCTCCGGTCGGCAAGTGTGAAAAAATTTATGGTGGGATATGAGATGCTGGCTGAAGCCCAAAGGGATATTACGCCTGAGCAGAGTGCTGAAATATTGAGGAAACTTTCTCCCGTTCATTACAAAGCAAAGGGCGACCGCCATTTTTCCCCGGCGTTGGCTGAAGACCTGTAATAATCTGAATACATTAAAAATAAAACTAAATAGAATCAACTTAAAAACTGAGTATGAATAAAATTTTACTAAAAAGGAACAAAGCCCCGATTGGGTTCTCTGTTTCCGGGAAAACCTGTGCTGCGGCGTTTTTTCTTTTGTTCGAAGTCATGAATGCCCAAAAAACAGGGAATACGAAACCTGCCAGTGACTCTGCCAAGACTAAAGTTCTGGAAGAAGTCGTGGTAGTAGGCTATGGAACGCAGAAAAGAAAGGATATTACGGGATCCGTAGCTTCCGTACCGAAAGACCGTCTGCAGAATTTACCGGTCACCAATATTACACAGGCTTTGCAGGGAACCACTGCAGGGCTCAGTATTGTAACGGGTTCTTCGGTTCCAGGAAGTACGGGATCAATCAGGGTTCGTGGTGTTAATTCGCTTGCCGCCGGTACAGATCCGCTTATTGTTATCGATGGATCACCATTTTCCGGTTCTTTAAATGATATTAATACCAGGGATATAGAGTCTATTGAAATCTTAAAAGATGCATCTGCTACAGCAATCTACGGAACAAGAGGAACCAATGGAGTTATTCTGGTAACAACCAAAAGAGGTAAGACGGGAGTTCCGTCTATCAGTTACAGTGTATCCAGTTCAATCGATGATATAGCCCATAAACTGAAACCGATGGGGCCTGACGCCTACGTACAGAAATATGCGGATTATATGAAGGCCAGAAATTTGGCACAGACTTCTGTACTGCCTAACCAGAGTGAAATCGATAATTATAATAAAGGGATTACCACAGACTGGCTGAAGGAAGTAACGCAACCGGGGAACACCGATGAACACAGCCTTAGCGTATACGGCGGTACGGAAAATGTAAAATATTATGTTTCCGGAAACTATCTTAATCAGGAAGGCGTAATAAAAGGGTATCAGTTCCATAGGTTTAATTTCAGAACCAATCTGGATGTTAATGTGACGAAATGGCTGAAAACAGGAGTCAGTTTTTTCTATGTAAACAACAATTACAGCGGGGGAAGAGCTAATCTTTTATATGCTACTGCGATGAGCCCTTATTCTGTACCTTACAAAGATAACGGAGAGTACAATATTTTTCCGATGAATCCTGAGCTGCTGTATACAAATCCGCTGTTGGGGCTGGCCACCGACAGAATGTCTGTTGCCAAAAATCTTTCCGGAAATGCTTATATGGAAATTAAACCGGGATTAAAAGGGCTTACTTTTAAAATACTTTCATCCTACGCGCTCAATACAAATGCCTATGGATCATATACAGGCCGTAAAGCAAATGATAATGTGGGAAATGCCTATAAAAGCAATAATCAATATGACGACTGGACTGTAGAGAGTATATTGACTTACAACCGCGATTTTGAAAAACATCATGTGGATGCAACATTTTTGTACGGTGCATACGAATGGAAAGGTGACACGACATGGGCGTCCGGTGTAGGTTTCTTTACAGATGATTATTCATATAATAATATCGGTGCTGCAACATCAAAGAATGCCGGTTCCAATGCATTCAGAAGATCCCAGATTTCACAAATGGGAAGAGTGAATTATTCTTATGACAGTAGATATTCATTAAGCCTTACTGTCCGTAGGGACGGAGCTTCACAATTTGGAGCAAACACAAATAAATTTGCCGTATTTCCGGGAATGGCCGTGGGCTGGAACATCAATAATGAAAGTTTCCTGAAGCAGGTAAGCTGGATGGATCAGCTGAAACTGAGATTTTCTCTGGGAGAAACAGGAAATCCGGGCATCCCTCAGTATGGAACATTAACGACTTTAGGGACCGTTCTTTACCCTTTTAGCGGAAATGTTCTTACAGGTACATATTTAGGTGGTATCGGGAATGCTGATCTGAAATGGGAAACCACGAGGACGGCAAACCTCGGTTTGGATTTTACTTTTTTAAATCACAGGATCAATGGTACCGTAGAAGTCTATAAAAGTAAAACCAGAGATCTTCTGATGTGGAGGAACATCCCAAATATTACCGGTACCGGCAGCATCCTTGACAATATCGGAAAACTTGAAAACAAAGGACTGGATTTTACCTTAAATACGGTAAATATTAAAACGGAAAATTTCAAATGGGAGACCGGGCTTAATTTCTCAACATTCAGGAATAAAATTGTACAGCTGTATGGCGATGGTAAAGATGATATTGCCAATGGTTGGTTTATCGGGCAGTCGTTAGGAGCGGTTTATACCTATAAAATGGTTGGAATATGGCAGCAGGGAGAAGATCCTTCCAAATGGGATCCTACGGCAAAACCAGGAGATATCAAATTTGCGGATACGAATGGCGACGGAAAGATAACACCTGAGGACAGGGTTATCCAGGGAAAAAATTTACCGGACTGGACCGGAGGGATTACCAATACTTTCACCTATAAGAATGTTTCATTAAGTATTTTCATTCAGACGGCACAGGGCCTGATGAGGGGAAACAATGACATCAGCTATGGCGACGAGATCGGAAGAAGGAATATCCCTCAGGAAGTAGGTTACTGGACGCCTGAGAACAAGAGCAACGATTTTCCTTCACTGGCCTATACCAATACCAGAGGCTACTGGTTCCCGAGAGATGCAAGTTACGTAAGACTGAAGGATATACGGTTAAGTTACGCATTCTCTCCTGCGGTGCTGGAAAAAATAAAAATCCAGAGCCTCATGATCTATGTGGCCGGAAGAAACCTCTATACCTGGACCAAATGGATCGGCTGGGATCCTGAAAGTAACCAAGCCCCAAGAGGATCAGGAGATTTTAACAACAACTATCCTTTGGTACGCAACTTTGCCGTAGGCTTAAATATAACTTTATAAAATAAGACCCATGAAAAAAATAATAAAATCAACATGCATATTGCTGCTTCCGCTTTTGGCAGTCAGCTCCTGTAAAGATTCTTTCCTTGACGAAGATCCGCCTTCCGCCATCAGTGCGGAAACCATGAACAATAAACTTTCCCTGCAGGCAGCACTGATAGGGCTATACCAGAACCTGAGTAATTATTACACCCAGAGCGACTGGCAGGGCTGGGTATCCGTATGGCAGGTAGGTACCGATATTGTATGGCCGCAGGAAATTCAGGGAGTAGAAATTCCATATTATAATTATTCGCTGCTTACCTCTACGGATGGGCCAGCTGCAAGGCTTTGGGCGCACAACTATAATATTATCCGGAATGCCAATGCCATCATTTATAATGTAGAGAATAATACAATTTCTGATATGACAGATGCAGAGAAAAAAGCATTTTCTGCAGAAGCCAGGTTTTTCAGGGCATATGCATACAATAGCCTGGCAACTTTTTACGGAGGTGTACCCTTGGTAACGGAACCCATCAAAACGCCAAGATATGATTTTGTAAGAGCACCGATCGATCAGGTAAACACACAGATAAAAAATGATCTCCTCTATAGCGTAAGCAATCTTCCTGTTGTAGGACAGACCGCTGCCGAACAGCGTGTAAATAAAGATGTAGCGAGACAACTGCTGGCTAAAGTATACCTGAGAACCAACGAGCCTGCACTTGCTGAAGCTCAGTGTGATGCCATCATTAATAGCGGAAAATATTCTCTGGTGAATGCAAGATATGGCGTAAAAGCAGGAAGTCCCGGAGATTACTTTTCCGATATGTTCTTTAAAGGGAACCAGCGCAGATCGCAGGGAAATAAAGAAGCCATCTGGGTTCTGGAAAACGAAAATCCGAGCATTATCGTGAACGGAAGCAGCGGAAGCCCTCAGCAAAGACGTGTTTGGGGAGGAGGCTATCATAATATTAACGGAATGATCCCTGCCGATTCCCTTGGGGGTAGAGGCCTTTCCAGAATCCGTCTCAACAACTGGGTATTGTACAAGCTATATCCTCAGGGGGACATGAGAAACTCCAAATACAGCATCCACAGACAGCATTATTTCAACAATACGGCTTCAAAGTATAATTCTATCAAAGGACTTCCTGTTCCATACGGGCAGGATAAACAATACACTCTTTCAGACGGAACAACCGTAAATATAGCCAAATCGGATACATTGGCAAAGATCAACCCATACACATTAAAATGGGGCCAGTTTGATCCGAATGATGTATTCGGTTTCGGCATGTGGAAGGATTTTATTCTGATGAGGTTAGGCGAAACCTATCTGCTGAAAGCCGAAGCCCAGGTAAAACAGGGAAATACCTCAGGAGCGGCGGCATCCATCAACGTACTGCGTACTCGGGCACAGGCCCCTCAGGTATCTGCTTCCCAGATGACCTTAGACTTTGTGCTTGACGAAAGGGCAAGGGAATTATTGGCAGAAGAAAACAGAAGAGAGGAACTCGTAAGAACCAAAACACTGCTTCAGCGGGTAGCGGCACATAATACCGACGGCCCGTCCCAGAGACAGATTGTAGGGCTTACGGCAAACAATCTTTTATTGCCGATCCCCTTGAATGAGATCCAGCTCAACAGCCAGGCCGTTCTTGAACAGAATCCCGGATATTAATATCATGCAAAACACATTAATTTTCTTCTTATATAGTTTATTTTTAAGTAATGCTCTGCAAAGGGCATTACTTTTCCTACAAAAACGATTTTCAGGAAAAAAGTTTTATAAAGCACAGATGATGTTGAATAAATTATGATAAATTGATCAGGAAAATGGAGTTTGAAAAATGGTTTCACAAAATAACAGTCATATGAAAAATAAAAAAAATATACTCTTTTACCTGCTTCTGATGAGTGTACTGTCCTGGATGAACGCTCAGGAATTTCATCCGGGAGAAATATGGAAAGATACACAGGGGAATCCGATCAACGCGCATGGTGGCGGAATCCTTTTTCAGAACAATACTTACTATTGGTACGGCGAGCACAAAGATAAAACCAATGACGCGAGGATAGGAGTTACCTGCTACTCTTCCAGAGACTTATACAACTGGAAATACGAAGGGGTTGCTCTTGCGGTAAGTAATGATCCGGGATCGGAAATCGTTTCCGGCTGTATTATCGAGAGACCGAAGGTTATTTACAATAAAAAAAATAAAGAATACATCATGTGGTTTCACCTGGAACTTAAAGACCAGGGATATAAAGCGGCAAAAACCGCGGTTGCCGTAAGCAAAACACCTGCAGGGCCGTTTGTTTACGTAAAATCTTATAATCCCGACGCAGGACACTGGCCCTTGGGATTTAAAGAAGAATGGAAACATAAAGAAATCACGGAAGGAGACCTGAAAGGCTGGACACCCGAATGGGAAAAAGAAGTACAGGAAGGATTGTACATCCGCAGAGACTTTAAAAACGGACAGATGGCCAGGGACATGACGCTTTTTGTAGATGACAACGGAAAGGCTTACCATATTCATTCTTCCGAAGAAAATATGACCCTTCATATTTCAGAACTTACCGACGATTATAAAGGGTTTACCGGAAAATATGCCTTAATTGCGCCGGGTGGACAGAATGAAGCACCGGCCCTCTTCAAAAAAGACGGAATGTACTATCTTATAACTTCAGGATGTACCAGCTGGGATCCCAATGCCGCGAGATCGTTCCGGGCAAAATCCATTTGGGGGCCTTGGGAATCGTTGGGTAATCCGGCGATCGGTGAAGATGCGGAAACCACCTTTCACTCACAAAGCACGTTTGTTCTTCCGGTACACGGAAAAAAAGATGCCTTTATTTTCATGGCAGACCGCTGGAGGCCCAAAAACCCGATCGACGGAAGATATATCTGGCTGCCGCTGGAATTCCAAAACGGAAGACCTGTCATCCGATGGAAAGACCATTGGTCGCTGAAAGATTTTAAATAAAAAATACAACAGATAGTTTCTAAATATGATCAGATGAATAGTAAAAACCTGAAATTTCTCGCACTGTCGGCAGTAATAATTCCGTTTTCATTCAGTAAGTTACCCTCCGGAAAAACGTTGACGCTTACTGTAAGAGTTACCAATGATCTCTGCTTTGAGCGGAAAGAAATCATAGGGATTCCGGTATCAAAACTGAAAGGGTTGTCCCAAAAAGCACTGAGGATTAAAAGTGCGGAAACCGGCGAAATACTGAGGACCCAGTGGATAGATTATAACAAAGACGGAAAGGCAGATGAGTTTTTGTTTCAGGCGGATGTTCCGGCGAAAAGTACATCCCGGTACACGCTTTTTTCTGATGCTGATGCCCAAGAACCTCAAAGCAGCAGCGTTGCCTATTCCAGGTTTGTTCCCGAACGCAGCGACGATTATACCTGGGAGAATGACAGGGTGGCCTTCCGTACGTACGGCCCGAAAGGACAGAAGGAGGCTTTGGAAAAAGTTCAGGGAAGTACCATTTCCAGTGGGATCGACCTCTGGTTCAAAAGAACCGGTAAATCCGTCATCAACGAATGGTATGCAGGACATGTAAAAACACCGTTTTATTACCATACCGATCATGGAGAAGGATACGATGCTTACCATGTGGGAGACAGCCGCGGAACCGGGGGAACCGGAGTCTGGAAAAACGACAGCCTGTACATCTCTCAGAATTATACAGCATACAATACCATAGCGGCAGGCCCGCTGCGTACCGTGTTTGAGCTGACCTATGCTCCGTATGGTCCTTATAAAACTTCAGAAGTAAAAAGAATTACGCTGGATGTAGGATCCAATTTCTCAAAATTTGATATCAGCCTTAAATCTGAAAAGCCTTTGAAAGACTATACCGTCGGCGTTACCATGCATGATAAAAAAGGAGAATATAAAATCAAAAAAAAGGAAGGATGGATGAGCTATTGGGAAAAAATAGACGGTTCGTACATTGGAAGCGGGGTAGTGATGGATCCTGCGGCCGTTTCTTCCACTTTTGCACGTATTTCTGAAGTACCGGACCAGAGCAACATCCTTATGATAACCAGGCCTGAAAATAAAGTGACCTATTATGCAGGTTTTGCCTGGGAAAAGAGCGGGCAGATCAATAATTTCAACGACTGGGAACAATTGCTTATCCGGCAGGCTGAAAAACTGAAACATCCTTTAAAAGTAACTTTTCAGAATCATTAAAAATACATTAAAATTCCTGCCGGAAACTAAAAACGATAGGCATATGAAACGAACAAATACCGGATATATCAGCAGTATAATCACAGGAATACTTATTCTGTGTGCGTTTTCCTGCAAAACAAAACCAGTCTTCCTGTTATCTGAAGACAAAGAATGGGCAGCCTCCGCTCTGCAGACGGCTGAACAGCAATACCGGTTTTTAGCAAAAGAAACCCCTGCCGGCCGCTTCCCAAAAACACTTGAAAACGGAAAACTGATCACCAGCAGTTCAGACTGGTGGTGCAGCGGATTTTATCCGGGAACCCTTTTTTACCTCTATAAAGCTTCCGGTGAAAAATTTTTTCTTCAGGAAGCGGAAAAAAAGCTCGCTGTCCTCGAAAAAGAAAAAAACAACAAAACGACACACGATCTAGGGTTTATGATGTTCTGTAGTTTTGGGAATGCCTATAAAATTACCCGCCAGTCTCAGTATGCAGCAGTAATCGATACCTCTTCACAGTCATTGATTTCCAGGTTCAGTCCGGTTACCGGGACCATACGTTCCTGGGATCCCGCACCGTGGAACAGCAAATGGAAATACCCGGTGATCATTGATAATATGATGAACCTTGAAATGCTGCTATGGGCGGCAGATCATTTTAAAAATCAGGAGTTCAGGGCAGTCGCTCTTAAGCATGCTGAAACAACACTCAAAAACCATTTCCGTTCCGATTTCAGCAGTTACCACGTCGTTTCATACGATCCTGAAACAGGCAGGGTGGAAATGAAGAACACCGATCAGGGATATGCCGACGAATCTGCCTGGGCTAGAGGCCAGTCCTGGGGATTATACGGATATACGGTGATGTACAGGTTTACCAAAAAACCGGAATTTCTGAAACAGGCGCAGGGAATTGCAGACTTCATTCTGAATAATCCCAATCTTCCGGCAGACAAAATACCGTATTGGGATTTCAACGATCCTGCAATTCCCGGGGCAAAAAGGGATGCTTCTGCGGGAGCCGTAATGGCGTCTGCCCTCCTGGAGCTTAAAAACTATGTCCCAAAATCAAAATCAGAAACCTATGCAAAGGCAGCAGAAATAATGCTGAAAACCCTTTCTTCTCCGCAATACCTTGCTCGTAATGGCGAAAATGGCGGGTTTATCCTCAGGCACGGCGTAGGAAACATGCCCGATAAAACCGAAGTCGATGTTCCGCTGTCCTATGGCGATTATTATTACGTAGAAGCATTATTAAGATATTTGGGTAAATCATTAGACTAATGAATAAGAAAAACTGTGGTATTTTAGTAAGTCTTATCCTTTCATTATGTACGGGATGTTCCGCTGTACAGAATGATTCAGGAAATAAGATTTCAGAATCTTATGTAGGGGAAGGCTGGGCAAAAAACTCCGTTAATACGGTGGTATTCCGGAAAAATGCATTGGTAACGGATCATAACAGTCAGTACATTGCCTATTACGATCCGCAGGGAAAGGTGATTGTCGGGAAAAGAAATATACATTCGCAAAAATGGGAAACAAAAGAAACCTCTTATTCCGGACATGCACAGGATGCCCATAATACCATCAGCATTATGACCGATGCGGAAGGTTACCTGCATATCGCATGGAACCATCATGATACACCTCTACAGTATGCCCGAAGCAAAGCGCCAGGCTCCCTGGATTTTACGGAACGCCTTCCTATGACGGGACAAAATGAAGAAAAAGTATCCTATCCGGAATTTTACAGATTTCCCGGAGGTGATCTCATCTTTTTCTACAGGGACGGAAGTTCAGGAAATGGGAACCTTGTCCTCAACAGATATGACGGTAAAACAAAAAAATGGACGCGTTTACACGAAAATCTCATTACTGGTGAAGGGAAACGGAATGCTTACATTCAGGCTTGTATCGACGGGAAGGGAACCATCCATCTTTCATGGGTGTGGAGGGAATCGCCCGATGTGGCATCCAACCACGATCTTTCATATGCCTGTTCCCGCGATGGGGGCAAAACATGGCAGAAATCCACCGGGGAAAAATATCAGCTGCCCATGACCATAGAGACGGCGGAACGTATTGTTTCCATTCCACAGAAAAGCGAACTCATCAATCAGACTTCCATGGCTGCCGATGCTCAGGGAAATCCTTTTATTGTAAGCTATTGGCGGGAACCTAACAGTCTCATCCCGCAATATCATCTTATTTATAAAAAAGGAAATATCTGGGAAGTTGATAATATGAATTTCAGGACACAGGCCTTCAGTCTGAGCGGTGGCGGAACGAAAACCATTCCTATGGCACGTCCTCAGCTGGCCGTTTCTGAAACTGGAAGAGTATACCTGATCTTCAGGGATGCGGAACGCGGAAGCAGGATTTCAGTGGCTGAAAACAGCTTTCCTTTTACAGAAAGATGGTTTATCAGAGATCTTTCGGAGGAAAATGTAGGATCATGGGAGCCGAATATCGATACGGAACTCTGGCGCACACATAAATATATCAGCCTCTTCGTACAGGAAACCAGGCAGGTGGACGGTGAAGGGCTGTCTGACGAAAAAGCTACTCCCGTCAAAGTACTGGACTGGAAACCCAATGAAAAATAATAGGAATTAAATAAAAAAGAATGAATACGATTCGTAATATATTTTCAATACTTTTTTTGAGCCTGATGGCTGGGAACTTCCATGCCCAGTCAGCGAAAAATACCGTTCCGGAAATTTTCACGGTTAAAAATCCGGATTATAAAAGAAGTCCGTATACCGGGATGACCCGTGAGCATTGGAAAGAAGCTGCAAAGTATATGCTTCAGGGCGCATTCAGCTATGTTCATACCCTTGATGATCCTATGGTATTTCCGAAACAGCCCGGAAAAAGCTATCCCAGAGATCCGAAACAGATCCCTACCGAAAAACTGGAAGGACTCAGCAGAACTCTTTTTATTGCCTCCGCACTCCTGCGGGAAAATCCGGATCTGGAAATCAACGGTATCAAACTTTCCGACTATTACCGCCATCAGATCCTGAATCTGATTGATCCGGCAAGCCCTTCCTACATTCCGGTAAAAGATCCTAAAAGCGGTCCCAGCCAGATTCTGGTGGAATTCGGGGCATTATCTATTTCTCTTTTTGTGGCACCGGATGTATTGTGGAAGCCGCTTACCCAAAAGCAGAAGGATCAGCTGGCGGCTACCATGCTCAGCTATGGCGAGGGTCCGACCATCGCTTCCAACTGGAGGTTTTTCAACATCTTTATTCTCAGCTTCTTCAGGGAAAATGGATATAAAGTTAACGAGGCTTTGATGAAGGAATATCTTACCAAATCTCTCGAACAGTACAGGGCAGACGGGTGGTACAACGACTCCCCGGCTTACGATTATTACAGCATGTGGGCATTTCAGCTGTACGGAATCCTGTGGTCTGATTTTTACGGTAAAAAGCATGAGCCGGAAATCGCCGCTCAACTGATCCGCAATTTTAAAGAAATGGGTGAAAACTATCCCTATGCTTTTTCGGAAGACGGCAAAATGAATATGTGGGGAAGAAGCATCAGTTACCGGTTTGCCTCCATCAGCCCTTTACCGTTCTTAGGTATACTGAAGGACACCGAAACCAACTGTGGCTGGATGAGGAGAATATCTTCCGGCACATTGCTCCAGTTTCTTGAAAATCCTGATTTTATGGAAGATCATGTTCCTGCATTGGGATTCTACGGTCATTTTGAACCGGCAGTACAGATCTACAGCTGCAGGGGAAGTGTCTATTGGATGGGTAAAGCGTTTCTGGCACTGCTCATTCCTGAAGACAATCCGTTCTGGACGGCTACAGAGAATACCGGTCCGTGGAAAACCGAATTTAAAAAAGACCGGGTTTATAACAGATTCCAGAAAATAAGCAACCTGATGATTACGGATTATCCGGCCATCGGTGCTACCGAGATGAGGTCCTGGTGCCATGAAAAAGCAGCGGACGACTGGCAGCAGTTCCGTTCCTCAGAAAATTACAACCGCCTTGCTTACAACACGGCTTTTCCGTGGCAGGCAGACGGCAAGAACGGTGAGGTGGCTATGAACTACGTCCTGAAAAATCAGAAAAATGAATGGGAACCTTTTCGCCTTTACACTTTTAAAAAATATGAAAACGGCATCTATTACCGGGACGTTGTCCTGGAAACCGATGCAGACATCACCATGCAGCTGGCAGATATCACATTGCCTGACGGGATTTTAAGAATAGATAAAAATAATTCCAAGAAAACTGTTGATATGCGTTTAGGACATTATGCACTTCCCGAATTAAAACAGAAAATAAAAATATCTACCCGGAAAACCGGTAAATTTACGGCAACCATTATTGATAACGGAATCTATCAGCTGGCAATGATCCCGCTGTCCGGATGGGAAAAGGTGGAAGCTGTAGCAGCAGAAGATCTTCATCCGGTCAGTAAAAAAAGCATGGTACTGGATGCTTCGGCCCGTTATAGTCCCGGAAAAGAAAACATCTATTCCACGTTAATGCTCTGGAAAAAATCAGGCAGTGGATGGTCGGAAAAAGAGCTGATGCCGGTAAAAAAAATAGCCTCATCTTCCGACGGCCTTGTGACGGTAGATTTCGCAGACGGCACAAAAAAAGTAATTTCTTACTAATATTAAAAATCTGGTTAAAATCTGAACATAAAACCTATGAAGTCGGACATTTTAAAATATATCTTATTTACAGTGATGACCGGTACGCCGCTTTTTTCGCAGCAGATGCCGAAAACCGTTGCCGATAAAGACCTGAACGCTTATCTTTTCGTTTACTTCACCGGAAATAAAGTAGAAGAAGAAGCTGTCCGTTTTGCGGTGAGCAGGGATGGTTATCATTACTATGCCCTCAACGATAATCAGCCGGTGATCGATTCAAAAAAGATCAGTACAACCGGAGGGGTACGGGATCCCCATATTCTTAGATCAGAGGACGGAAAGACCTATTATATGGTGGCAACCGACATGACCTCAAATAAAGGCTGGGATTCCAACCGGGGAATTGTCCTGCTGCAGTCGAAAGACCTTATTACCTGGACCTCCCGCAGTATCAATATACAGAAAGCCTACTCCGGAAACGAAGATTTAAAAAGAGTATGGGCACCTCAGACGATTTATGACCGTGAGGCAGGAAAGTACATGGTTTATTTTTCTATGAAAAATGGGAACGGCCCGGATATCATCTATTATGCTTACGCGAATAAAGATTTTTCCGGCTTTGAAAACAAACCGCAGCAGCTTTTCTTCCCGAAAAACGGTAAATCCTGTATCGACGGGGATATTATCCTGAAAGACGGCATTTATCACCTCTTTTACAAAACCGAAGGTGACGGCAATGGCATCAAAGAAGCAACTGCGACAAAACTTACTTCGGGAAAATGGACGGAAGAGGAAGATTATAAACAACAGACAAAGGAAGCTGTAGAAGGAGCCGGAGTATTTAAGCTGAATCATTCGGATGAATATATTCTCATGTATGATGTGTACATTAAAGGAAAATACCAGTTTACCAAAAGTACGGACCTGGAACATTTCAGCGTGATCGATCAGGATATATCCATGGATTTCCACCCGCGCCACGGTACGGTAATGCCCATCACCAATACCGAATTGAAACGTCTGTTTTCAAAATGGAAAAAGCCTGCGGATTTTCCTGTGGTTAATAATAATCCTGCCCTGGAAGGATTCTACGCCGACCCCGAAATCTTATATTCCCGGAAAAATAAAAAATACTATCTGTATCCTACTTCAGATGGTTTTACCTCATGGAGCGGGACCTATTTCAAAACATTCTCTTCAGATGATCTTACCGACTGGAAAGATGAAGGCATTATTCTGGATCTGAAAAAAGATGTGCCGTGGGGACCCCGTAATGCCTGGGCACCGACAATTGCAGAGAAAAAGATCCATGGAAAATATAAATATTTCTTTTACTTCACCGCTGCCCAAAAAATCGGCGTGGCTGTTTCGGATGAACCCAATGGTCCGTTTAAAGATTCGGGAAAACCTTTAATTCATTTTAAACCGGAAGGCGTTTCAGGAGGGCAGGAAATTGATCCGGACGTTTTTACCGATCGGAAGTCCGGGAAAACCTATCTGTATTGGGGTAATGGATATCTTGCTGTAGCCGAGCTTAATAAAGACGGGCTGTCGGTTAAAAAAAATACAGTGAAAGCCATCACACCGGACGCGACATTCCGGGAAGGAACGGAAGTATTTTACAGAAAAGGCAAATATTATTTCCTTTGGAGCGAAGATGATACCCGGAGCCCAAACTACAGGGTACGTTATGGAATTTCGAACAGCCCTGCAGGTCCCGTTACCATTCCCCCAAATAATATCGTGATCAGCAAAGTTCCTGAAAAAGGTATTTACGCGACCGGCCATAATTCGGTGATTCAGGTTCCCCGAACAGATGAATGGTATATCGTATATCACAGGTTTAATGTTCCGGACGGTATTACGATGGGCGATGCGGCTGGTTACAACAGGGAGGTTTGCATAGACCGGCTCAGATTTGATGACCGGGGATTCATTATTCCCATTATTCCGACCCTGCAAGGCATTCAGCCGGTTTCATCTAAATAAAACAATTAAAAAAATATATAAATAACGATACAATGACAAAAACGGAATTCAGATATGCGCATCACCCTGAAGATGTAAAAAATTATACCACAGAACAGTTGAGGAAACATTTCCTCATTGAAGATCTTTTTCAGGAAGATACCATTAAACTGGTGTATACGGTTTATGACCGCTATATGGTGGGAGGTATTTTTCCGGTGAACCAGCCCCTGAAGCTTGAAACCATTGATGAGCTTAAATCCGAATATTTTCTGGACAGAAGAGAGCTAGGCATCATCAATGTTGGCGGAAAAGGAAAAGTTACCGTAGACGGAGTGGTGTATGAGCTGGATCACAAAGAAGCACTTTACATCGGGAAAGGAAACAAAGAAATCATTTTTGACAGAACAGAGGCAGGGCAGCCTTATTTTTACATGAATTCTGCTCCGGCGCATCATGCGTATCCTACCCGTAAAATTACAAAAACCGAAGCTGAGATTGTAGAGCTTGGCGAACAGAAATATGCCAACCGGAGAACCATTAATAAGCTAATCGTCAATACCGTACTGGAAACCTGTCAGCTGCAGATGGGAATGACCGAACTGCACCCCGGAAGCATCTGGAATACCCTTCCCGCCCATACCCATGAAAGGCGTATGGAGGCCTATTTCTATTTTGAACTGGAAGAAGGCCAGGCCGTTTGCCATTTTATGGGCCAGCCGCAGGAAACGAGACATATTTTTATGAAGAACCATCAGGCCGTAATCTCTCCGGAATGGTCGATCCACTCGGGAGCAGGAACCTCCAGCTATACTTTTATCTGGGGAATGGCAGGCGAAAACCTGGATTACAGTGATATGGATGTGGTATCACCGGACCAAATGAAATAACAGCTATGAAAAGTTTATTCGATTTAAATGGAAAGAGGGCACTGATCACCGGAGCGACCCACGGATTGGGAATGGCAATGGCGGAAGGGCTCGCCGCGGCAGGAGCAGAACTGCTGATTACCAGCACGACACCCTTAAAACTGGAAGAGGCCCTGAACCGGTACCGGGAGAAAGGATACCGGGCTTCGGGATATCTCTTTGATGTTACGGACGAGCAGGCCGCAAAGGAAAATGTAGAGAAAATGATTCAGGAGCATCAGAAAATCGATATTCTGGTTAACAATGCCGGGATTATCAAAAGAATCATGGCGCTGGACATGGAAGTGGAAGATTTCAGGAAAGTGATTGATGTGGATCTGGTGGGCGTTTTCATCATGTCAAAACTCGTTGCTAGGGGGATGAAAGAACGTAATGGCGGTAAGATCATCAATATATGTTCGATGATGAGTGAGCTGGGAAGAGATAATGTCTCTGCGTATGCGGCTGCCAAAGGCGGACTGAAAATGCTGACCAGAAACCTGGCGACCGAATGGGCCAGATACAATATTCAGGTCAACGGAATCGGTCCCGGATATTTTGCTACCAGCCAGACCGAACCGATACGCGTAGACGGAAATCCTTTTAACGAATTCATCCTCAACCGTACCCCGGCAGGAAGGTGGGGGGACCCGGAAGACCTGGCAGGAACAGCGGTTTTCCTGGCCTCTGAAGCGAGTGATTTTGTCAATGGACAGATCATTTATGTAGATGGCGGAATATTGGCGACCATAGGCAAACCCATGAACGAAAAATAAGAAGCTGATCTTTATGAGCCCTGAAAAATACGGTTCAAAAAGTACAGCTTGTTGATTACATTTAGCTTAATAGTACTATTTTCATTCTTAATATAATTTAAATATGATTTTACCAAAACATATCCGCAGCTTTACATTTACCGGCCTGCTGGCCTTGTGTACGGCTTACGGCTATGCACAGACACGAACGGAATACCTTCTGGATAAAAACTGGAAATTCAGCAAAGGCGACCATCCGGAAGCGGTACAGGCCGGTTTCAGTGACAAAAACTGGCAGACCGTTACCGTTCCGCATGACTGGGCTATTACAGGACCTTTTGACGGAAATAATGACAGCCAGAAGGTTCAGATCGTGCAAAACGGAGAAAAAGAAGCCACCGTTAAAACCGGCCGGACAGGAGGACTTCCCTTTATAGGAAAAGGCTGGTACCGGAATACTTTTGAGGTTCCCGCATTCAAAAAAGGGAAAAAAGCAACCCTCCTGATCGATGGTGCCATGAGCTATCCTGTAGTTTATCTGAACGGAAAAGAAGTAGGGCACTGGGCGTATGGCTACAATTCCTTTTCAATGGATATTACAGACCAGATGAAAGAAGGGAAGAATACACTGGCGATCGGACTGGAAAATAAACCGGAGGCTTCACGCTGGTATCCGGGAGCGGGACTCTACCGTAATATTCACCTGATCATTACCGAAGATACGAGTATTCCGGTATGGGGAACCTACATCACAACACCTGTAATCGATAAAGATTTTGCCAAAGTCAGTGTAAAGACCAAAGTCAATGGAGATCTTAAAAACCTTCGCCTGGAAACCTCACTTAAAAATGCAAAAGGAGAAATCGTGGCTACGGCGGTTAAAAATCTGGAAGATACCGACGGAAATGAGTTTGATCAGGAGATTATCGTACGTAATCCGGCACTGTGGTCACCGGAGAATCCGAATTTATATATGGCCGAAAGTAAACTGTATTCTGGAAACCAGCTCAAAGATGAGTATACGACACGTTTCGGCATCAGAACCCTAAAATTTGAACCCGAAAAAGGATTTTCCCTCAATGGTACATACCGGAAATTCAAAGGGGTATGCAATCATCACGACCTTGGTCCTTTAGGAGCGGCTGTTAACGAAGCTGCTCTCCGCCGTCAGTTGGTTTTGCTCAAAGACATGGGAGTGGATGCCATCAGGACTTCCCACAACATGCCTGCACCTGAACTGGTAAAACTCTGTGATGAAATGGGCTTTATGATGATGGTGGAATCTTTTGATGAATGGAAATCTCCGAAAGTTACCAATGGATACAGCCACCTTTTCGACGAATGGGCGGAAAAAGATCTTATCAATATGATCCATGCCAACCGCAACAGCCCCAGCGTGGTGATGTGGAGCATCGGAAATGAAGTTCCCGACCAGGGTACCAAAGAAGGCGGGAAATTACTGAAATTCCTTCAGGACATCTGCCACCGTGAAGATCCTACACGTCCGGTTACCGCAGGAATGGACAGGCTGCAGAATGCTCTGGATAATAATTTTGCGGCCGTTCTGGATATCCCCGGATTCAATTACAAGCCGAAACATTACGAAATGGCTTACGGCAGGCTCCCACAGGGAATGATCCTCGGCAGTGAAACGGCATCCACCGTAAGTTCAAGAGGCGTATATAAATTTCCTGCAGAGCCGCAGAAACACAAAATGTATGACGATAACCAATCTTCATCTTACGACCTGGAATACTGCAACTGGTCCCAGATCCCCGACGATGAATTCGTAAAGCAGGAAGATCTGCCTTATGTCATCGGTGAATTTGTGTGGACAGGATTCGACTATCTGGGTGAGCCCACTCCTTATGACGAAAAATGGCCTTCCCACAGTTCCTATTTCGGAATCATCGATCTGGCAGGAATTCCAAAGGACCGGTACTATTTATACCGGAGCCACTGGAACACTTCAAAATCTACCCTGCACATCGTTCCGCACTGGACGTTTCCGGGAAGAGAAGGAAAAGTAACACCGGTATTTGTATACACCAGCTATCCTTCGGCTGAACTCTTCATCAATGGAAAAAGTCAGGGCAGACAGGAAAAAAACAAAACTTCCAATACGGCAAGATACCGTCTGATGTGGAAAGACGCAATCTACCAGCCAGGAGAAATTAAAGTAATTGCCTATGATGCCGATGGAAAAGCAGTAGCGGAAGAAACCGTAAAAACTGCCGGAAAGCCTCATCATATTCTACTGGAAACCGACCGTAAAACACTCGGTGCGGACGGGAAAGATCTTGCATATATTACCGCAAGTGTTGTAGATGCTGAAGGAAATCTTTGTCCTGATGCCGATCAGGATCTCAGTTTTTCCGTTTCCGGTGCCGGAACGTATAAAGTGGCGGCCAACGGCGATGCCACAAACCTTCAGATGTTCCATTTACCGGTCATGAAAGCTTTTAAAGGAAAGCTTGTGGTAACGGTCCAGTCGACGGAAAAACCAGGAAACATAACGCTTAAAGTAACAGGAAAGGGTTTGAAACCAGGAAAAATTGAAATCGAAACAAAAGCTGAATAATATAGAATTAAGGTCCGGTTGGTAAACCATACATTCCATACCGGAAGAAAAAGCATCTTACGAAATGAATTTAAAAAAAACAGTAACCTTATTACTAGTGAATATATTTTTATGTATTCAGGTCAGTGCCCAGCAGGCGGCCGGTGCTCAGGATTTCCGGGCCGGTAAAGGTCATTTTGAGCTCAATGGAAAACCTTTCCTGATAAGGGCAGCCGAACTGCATTATCCCAGAATTCCCAAAAAATACTGGGAAGAACGTATACAGCTCTGTAAGGCGATGGGGATGAACACCATATGCATCTATATTTTCTGGAATCTTCATGAGCAGAAAGAAAATCAGTATGATTTTACCGGACAGAATGATGTGGCCGAATTTGTGCGCCTCGTACAGAAAAACGGTATGTTCTGTATAGTGCGTCCCGGTCCGTATGTATGCGCGGAGTGGGACATGGGAGGACTTCCGTGGTGGCTGCTTAAGAAAAAAGACCTTCAGGTAAGAACAGGAAAAGATGCTGTGTATATGTCGGGCCTGAAAAAATACATGAAAAAAGTCGGGGAACAGCTTGCTCCTCTACAGATCCAGCATGGAGGGAACATCATCATGGTGCAGGTGGAAAACGAATACGGAACCTGGGGAGACGATTCGCAATATATGGCGGCCGTTCGGGATGTCGTACGCAGTTCCGGCTTCGACAAAGTCCAGCTGTTCCGCTGCGACTGGTCTTCCAATTTCGACCGCTACCAGCTGCCGGGCGTTGCGGGTACCTTAAATTTTGGAGCGGGATCCAATATCGATGAACAGTTTAAAAAATTCAGACAGGTTAATCCGGACGCTCCTCTGATGTGCAGTGAATACTGGACCGGATGGTTCGACCAGTGGGGAAGACCACATGAAACCCGCGGCGTGGATACCTTTATCGGAAGCCTGAAAGATATGATGGACCGCGGAATATCTTTCAGCCTGTACATGGCACACGGAGGTACTTCTTTTGGCCAGTGGGCAGGAGCCAATGCTCCGCCGTATGCACCTACGGTAACTTCTTATGATTATGATGCCCCGATTGATGAAACCGGAAAACCTACCGATAAGTTTTTTGCCATCCGCAATCTGTTGAAAAATTACCTTAACCCGGGAGAATCCATTCCGGAAATTCCTAAACCGGTGTCGGAAATGGTTGCTTTTCAGGATCTTAACCTGAAAAATTTCGCTTCCGTTTTCGATAATCTTCCCAAGCCTGCGACCGATGAAGATCCGGTAACCATGGAGTTTCTGAATCAGGGCTGGGGAAGCATCCTGTATCGTAAAACCATTCCGGCAACAGGTAAAAAGTCAGTCCTGCATATAGAAGATGCGCATGATTATGCATTGGTATTTCTTGATAAAAAATACATTGGAAAACTGGACAGAAGGCTGAACGAAAAAAACATAGAACTTCCGTCTTTTTCCAAACCCGTACAGCTGGATATCCTGGTAGAAACGACGGGAAGGGTAAACTACGGGCAGGCCATTATCGACCGAAAGGGAATCAACGGAAATGTAATCCTTGAAAACAACGGCAAAAAAGACATACTCAAGAACTGGAAGATGTATGCTTTACCGGTTAACCTGGCTGCTGAAAACGGATTAAAATATAAAAACAGTCAGGCTTCGGGGCCTGGCTGGTATCAGGCTCATATTAATATCAACCGCATCGGCGATACCTTTATGAACCTTACCGGCTGGACAAAAGGGATGGTTTGGGTCAATGGGCATAACCTCGGCCATTACTGGAATATCGGTCCTACGCAGACGCTTTTCCTTCCGGGGACTTTCCTGAAAGAGGGAAGTAATGAGATCGTCGTTTATGATGTAATGGCTAAAGATAACCGCACTATATCCTTTACGGAAAAACCGGTCTATGAAATCATTGCTGATTCGTCACTGCTTCATAACAGAGGAGGGGAACAGCCCGATTTCAGGAATGTACAGCCTGTGGCAACGGGAAGTTTTACCGGTGAGCCTGGCTGGAAAAGTACGTCCGTTAAACCTCAAAATACCCGGTATATTGCCTTGGTCGCTCTCAATGCACAGGACAGCAAAGATACCTCCGCATCACTGGCGGAACTCGAAGTGACAGGCGAAGATGGAAAGGCTGTAGATCCGCAGAAATGGAAAGTGGTCTATGCAGACAGTGAAGAGGTAATCACGGCCAATAATTCGGCAGATAAGCTGTTTGATCATCAGGAATCGGTGATCTGGCAGACTTCGCTTTCAAAGCAGACGCCTTATCCTCATACGGTAATCATAGATCTGGGTGAAGAAGTGAAAATATCGGGAATTAGATTATTGCCACGGATCGATAAGAGTAGAAAAGGCATGATCAGAGATTTTAAATTTTATATCAGCAGGAAGCCGTTTACTTTCTCTAAAAAATAGCTTACCTCACAACAGATTCCGTTCCGGAAATATCCCCAAATTAACGGAACGGAATTTTTCTTAGAGCCTGTTTAAATTTTAATTCAGCAAACTTTCCGTCATTTCTCTTAATTTTCTGAATTAAATAAACTTTGCTTATTCTTCACTTTAATATGATGATTTCAATTGATTTAGTTGAATATCGCCGGGCAACCGACACATTATTTTTTTAAGCTAAAATACCTTAAATTCTTAATGTTAAAATATAAAAGGTAAATTTAAACAGGCTCTTAATATCATGTGAATTTGACTTTAATTTATTTTCAGTGATTTAACAAAGAGAAAAAATAAGAAATTTAAATAGCGTTTTCTTTTAACAAAGTGCAACGAGATCATTTAAGAGACAGTGCTTTCAACAGTAACGTGTATAGAAGAAACTTCCTGCTTCCTTCTCCAGCGTTTTAACCTTGAGCTCACATGAATACAATTTCATACAGATAATCGATCTCTAGTAAAGAATTACAGATGAATTTATTTAAAAAAACAATAGTGTTTCCTGCGGTTTTCCTCTGCATCGGTTCCGGTCTGCCTGCGCAGTCTGCATCCAGACATATGTTACAGCTGGATATGAACAGTACTGGCATTAAAATCCAGCCTACCATGTACGGGGTATTTTTTGAAGATATCAATCAGGCGGCCGACGGTGGCCTGTATGCAGAACTCATTAAGAACCGTTCCTTTGAATTCAACGAACCGTTAATGGGATGGAAGCAACCGAAAACCCAATACCAGTCGGAAAATCCGGATTCGGGATATGCAACCGTTTTCAGCAATCCGGATAAAACCAATCACAATTATGTCCGTATTAGCGTAAACAACGATAAAGTGTATCAGTTGGTGAATGAAGGATTCAGGGGGATTGGGATACGGAAGGACGCCTATTATGATTTCAGCGGTATACTATCCAAAGGAGAAGGAAATATTTCCGCGGTCAAAGCTGAGCTTCTGGATGAAAATAATAAGGTTGTATCATCAGCGGTAATTGAAATAAAAGATTCAGGCTGGCACAAATATTCTGCCGTCATGAAAGCTTCCGAAACCGTAGAAAAAGGAAAACTTAGACTCACCTTTACCGGAAAGGGAACTTTGATGATGGATATGATTTCCCTTTTCCCGCAGGATACCTGGAAAGGCCGAAAAGGCGGACTTCGGAAAGACCTTGTTCAGAAACTATACGATCTGGAGCCCGGCTTCATAAGATTTCCGGGAGGCTGCATTGTGGAAGGAAGAACTTTGGCCAACCGGTACCAGTGGAAAAAAACGATCGGTGATGTGGCAGACCGTGAGCTCATCATTAACCGCTGGAATACCGAATTTGCCCATCGGTCTTCTCCCGACTATTTCCAAACGTTTGGGCTGGGATTTATGGAATATTTCCAGCTGGCGGAAGATCTTGGGGCAGCCCCGCTTCCGATTCTGAGCTGCGGAATGGCATGCCAGTTCAATACCGGAGAATTGGCAGGACTGGAAGAGCTGGAACCGTATGTACAGGATGCTCTGGATCTAATTGAATTTGCCAACGGGGATCCGGCGGCAACAAAGTGGGGAAAACTGCGTGCAGAGCTTGGGCACCCCGAACCTTTTCATCTTAAATTTATCGGGGTAGGTAATGAACAGTGGGGACCGGATTATATTGATCGGTATGCAATTTTTGAGCAGGCTATTCATTCAAAATATCCGGAAATCAGTATCGTATCCGGCAGCGGTCCCTATTCCGACGGAGAATACTTCGAGTACGGATGGAAGGAACTTAAAAAACTGAACCCACAGCTGATTGATGAGCATTACTATAAATCTCCTCAGTGGTTTTTGGAAAATGCGGCAAGATACGACGGGTACAGCCGTTCAGGCCCGAAGGTTTTTGCCGGGGAATATGCTGCCCACAGCGGATCAGGGAATGACGGCAGCAAAAGGAACAACTGGGAAGCTGCGCTTTCCGAAGCTGCCTTTATGACGGGACTGGAACGGAATGCCGACGTTGTCTGCATGAGTTCCTATGCACCGCTTTTTGCGCACATCGATAACTGGCAGTGGGCACCGGATCTTATATGGTTCAATAACCTGCAGTCTTACGCAACGCCAAGCTATTATGTCCAGCAGCTTTTTTCGCTTAACAAAGGAACCGATCTGCTCCGCATCCGCGAAAACGGAAAAGCAATGATAGGACAGCAGAAATTATATGCTTCTGCAGTGAAAGACATGCTCAAAAAAGAAGTAATCATCAAAATCGTTAATGTAGACGATCAGGATAAAGAAGCTGAGATTATTGCTGATCATTTGGCAGTTGGGAAAAAAATGTCAAAGACTGTTCTTACGGTTTTGAAACCGGATCAGACAAATACCTTCGGGCAGGAAAATATTGTCCCGAAAGAATACGGAGAACCCATTAAAAAAGGGAAAATTTTCACTACCATTCCTGCAAAATCTCTGGTGATTTTAAAAATGAAATATCGGTAATTCCACATAGGATTTTCAGATTCGCATTGCAGAAAAAATATGCCGGCCCAAAAGTTTGGGCCGGCATATTCTTGTATTACTCTTTAGGAAGTTTATTACAGGAACGCAGCAAAAACAAATACCCCTACAATGACGGCAATATGGGTAGCCAGAATCTCGATGTTATGTCTGTTGGTATTGGTTCTAAAAGTGTTCCAGTCGGATATTTTACGTATTTTAGATTTCATAGAATTGATGTTAAATAATATTTATGGTCAGTACTTTTGTTTGATTAAAAATGGTATCATCAGATACTATGGCTGTAGATCTGCCTGGCATAGACTTTCTGCAGTTCGGGTGAAATCCGGCTGAAGATCATATCGCGATATTCCTTATGGCATGATGCGGTGTAGTTATCCAGCGAATAGATAAAAGAATTTTCGATGGCATTTTTTACCGTTTTATCACCATCACGGTACAGTTCATCCATTTTATGAAGGCATTTGAAAAGGCATTCGGTATTATTTTCCCGGATCATCGTTTTCATCTTATCGGTTAAGAATTCAATGATGTGGTAAGAATTCTTTACATTGGTTTTTTTCAGATCATTGCAGATTTCCGGAATCGCAACGGTAATTTCCTGGGTAGCTTGTAAGTAGTTCATATATTTTGTGGTTTTGGTTAAAAAAATCTTATCAATACACCTGTCGTGGCAATAAAGATGAATACAAAAAGAAGAAGATGGTAAGGCTTCAGCCATTTCGGGGTTTCCGGACCTTTGCTTCTGCGTCTTCTCAGCGTATCAATCCTGTTTAACGTTTTTAAGTCCATTGTTTCTGTTTTAAATGTTCACAAGCATAATGCCAAATTCCGTTCCTGTGTGGGATGTTTTATTTTATGTTTTTGATATTCAATATTTTACTTGTAAATCCTTTGCCGAAACAAGGAGAAAACCGCCTCAAAATGATAAGGATTTTATCAGAATGAAATACACCGGATTCTCTGATATAATTGATATCTTTGCAGTCCAAAAATATTCAGGAAATGTTTTCAAAAATCGTAGTACACAGGGTAGGAAATAAAATCAACGGGGAATCGCTAATCCTTTCGCAGGAGGAATTGCAGCTGGAAGAAGGAATGGCGGAACTGCTGGAGAACTATTTTTTAGGTTCGTTCAAGTCGGAGGAAACCTTTCACTTTTACAGTGATTCTTATCTGGTAAACAATCCGGTGTACAGCTCCGTATCGGAAATTTTTGACGACAAAGCCAAATTCCTCTGGGAGTCCGAAAATATTGCCAAGCATCTTTTTGAAGCGGCTGAGAACTCAAGGGTTCAGGGCGGGGAATTGTTTATCGTTTATTTTGAAGATGAAAGGGAAGGGACTGAAAGAGTCGATAAGATCGGAATCTTTAAAACCGAAAAAAGAGAATCTTTCCTGAAAATTGCTTCCCAGGAAGACAATTTTGAAATCGAAAAAGACCAGGGGATCGGCCTTTCCAAGATCGATAAGGCCGCACTGATCTATAACAATGATAAAGAAACCGGCTATGTGCTTTCCGTGGTGGATAACAATAAGAACGGCGATATGTATTACTGGTTTGAGGATTTCTTAAAGGTAAAGCAGCGGGACGACGAATATTTCCACACCCAGGAAGCTCTGATGGTGTATAAAGATTACATTACCAAGCAGCTGCCGCAGGAATTTGAAGTTTCCAAAGCGGACCAGGCGGATTTCCTGAATAAATCCATTAATTTCTTCAAGGAAAAAGAAGAATTTAAGCTTGATGAGTTTGCCAGCGAAGTATTGGGCGATGAGCATGTGATCGAAAGCTTTAATAATTTTAAAACCGATTACGAGCAGGATATGCAGATCAATATCGCTGAAGAATTTCCCATTAGTGAAGCGGCAGTAAAGAAAACACAGCGGCATTTCAAAAGTATTATTAAGCTTGATAAAAATTTCCACATCTACATCCACGGCGACCGGCAGAAGATCGCACAGGGTGAAGATGAGAACGGAAAATATTATATGCTGTATTTCGAGAAAGAAGTTTAAATTTGGAAAAACTTAATTCTCCATGCAGCAGCATAAAATTATCGATCTCTCCAAGCCGATTCAGTACAACGCGGGAGATCCGTGGTTTATGAAAGTGAAAATCGAGCATAAATCACATAAAAAATCGCACTGGCTGATTCGCTTGGCACTAGGGCTTCCGGCAAAACTGTTCCCGAAGAACTGGACAGGCTGGGCAGACGACAGGATCAAAAGCATGGGATTACATGCTACTACGCATCTTGATGCACCGTGGCACTACGGTCCGGTGGTGGAAGGGAAACCTGCAAAAACCATTGATCAGGTTCCTTTGGAGTGGTGCTATGGGGAAGGTATTGTGATCGACTGTTCGCATAAGGAGGATTTTGTCGCCATTACAGTGGAAGACCTGAAAGCGGATCTGGAGAAAAACGGAATTTCCATCCAACCCGGAAATATCGTACTCATCAAAACAGGCCGCGACCGGCTGATGGGAACAGCGGATTTTCCCAATAAAGGAACCGGAATGAGCCGCGAAGCGACGGAGTGGCTGATCGATCAGGGTGTGAAAGTGATGGGGATCGACCAGTGGGGATGGGATCTGCCGTTGAAATTCATGGCTAAAAGAGCAAAGGAACTCAACAATCCCGAGTATTTCTGGGAAGGCCACAGGGTAGGGATTGAAAAAGAATACCTCCATATAGAACAGCTTACCAACCTCTCCGCTTTACCGCCTCCGGATTTAAAGTATGTGTATTTCCGTTAAAAATCGTTGGCGGATCGGCTGCACCGGCCAGGGTAGTGGCCATTATGGATGATAAATAAGCCAGCATAAAAAAGAAGGCTATTTCTACAATACTGGATTTACATCTATTTGAAAATAAATTACTATAAACCCTTATATATCCTGAATAATATCCTGAAAATGTCATTATAAAGTGATTTTTTTTTCAAACTTGTGGTACTTATTTGTATAGAAAAAAGATCGTACCACGAAAAAAAGAGTTATATTTGATTGGTCAAAGTATTATATGAATTTTGTAGAGTGTCATGAAGAGCCTATCCATATTCCGGGCTACATACAAAGTTTTGGTTATCTGATTGGCATTGATGCGGAGTCTCATTCCATTACTTTTTTCAGCAAGAATATCGAGGATATTTTTTCTGTCGAAAACTTACATCAGCTTTTCGACAGGAAGCTTACGGATTTTCCCGAAAGCTTTGCAAGCATTATAGAATCCGATATTTATAATTCTTTGCCCAAATTTACCCGAAGAGAAAACGAAACCTATTACGATAAAATTGTTATCGGTGGAAAAGATTATCATTTCTCCGTCTACAAAAGCAAAAATATTATTTTTCTTGAGTTTGAAAAGGTTCTCCTGAATCCGAACAAAAGAATTTCCAATAAATACGATAATTTTTATATTATCGATGATTACCAGGAAATCTGGGACCAGCTTTTGAATACGCTTTCAAAAATCGTCAACTACGACAGGATGATGATCTATAAGTTTGCGATGGACGGTTCCGGAAAAGTGATTGCCGAAAAAAGCAACGCAAACCTGGAAAGCTACCTGGGGCTGCATTATCCTGAAAACGATATTCCCAGGCAGGCAAGGGATCTTTATCTTAAAAAGAGAAAAAGAATCTTCAGCAATGTGCATGCGGAAACCGTACCTCTTTTAAGCAAATCCCACGAAACCATCGATCTTACCTATTCTGCTTCACGCGGCATGTCGCCGATCCATGGGCAGTATGTAAAGAATTCCGGAGCTTCTTCGAGTTTCAGCATCTCGATTATCATAGACGATCAGCTGTGGGGTCTTGTCACCTGCCAGAATGTAGAACCGAAACACATCGATCTGGCAGACCGCGTACAGGCAGGGATTTTTACGGCACTGGCTTCCAATGCCTACTCTTCTTTCAAATCGAAGAATGAGCTGAACTACCGTCTGGAACTTAACGGAAAGATGGCAAACCTGAAAACGGAATTTTTAAAGCACAACAATTTATTCAACTCTCTTATTGAGAATAAAGAAGAGATCAAAAGCCTTCCGGAAGCGGACGGGCTGGCAATTATTGCCGACGAAAACATCGTAACTGAAGGTTCCGTACCACAACACGATACGATACTCAGAATCATAAAGTGGGCGCATGCGTACACAGAAGATGATATGTACCTGAGCCGAAGCTTTCTGAAAGATCACGGCGCAGAGCTGGGGCTAACGGAAAATGCTGCCGGGATTGCTATTTATTTTATTGAAAGAAGTAAAAACAACCTCCTGATCTGGTTCCGTAAAGAATTTGACGAGCACATCGATTGGGCGGGAAATCCCGAGAAAACGATTGGAACAATTTCTGAGAACGGCGAAGAGCGGAAGATTGTTTCCCCACGTACTTCCTTCCATATATTTACGGAAAACATCAAAGGAAATTCAAAAAGATGGAGTTCAAGGAATATTACGGCACTACAGGCGGTAAAAGACCTTATTCTTGAAACTTCCCACAAAAATTATAATACGATCAAAAGGCTCAATGACGAGCTGAAAAAGGTAAATGAGGAACTCGACAGTTTTTCATACACCATTTCCCACGACTTGGGAACCCCGCTTACCGTCATGAAACTTAATGCACAGATGCTGCTGAAAAGCCTGAACGAAGAATCGGACAAGAGCAGGAACAAGATCAATTCCATCATCGAGGAAATCGACAATATGGCGGAAATGATGAATGATGTGCTGCAGCTTAGCCGTGCGAAACACAGTGAGATTCAGCTGGAAGTTCTTCAGACTGCAAATACCATCGAAAAAATTTCTGAAAACGCAAAAATTACTTTCGGGAGCCCGAAAAGTGAAGTGGTCATAAAGAGCTGTCCTGATGTGCTTGCCGATAAGACCATGCTTCATCAGGTGTTTTTAAACATCATCAACAATGCCATCAAATATTCTTCCCGTCATGAAAATCCGAGAGTGGAGATCGAAGGGAAGGAAGAAGGCGATACGGTAGTTTACCGGATTACGGATAATGGGATCGGAATTCCTGAGGAAAATAAACATAAAATGTTTAAGATCTTTAACCGGATGGATAATGCCAAAAAATTCAAAGGAAACGGGGTGGGCCTTTCCATCGTACACCGGATTATGCGCAGGCTGGGCGGAAATGTAGACTACGAAAGCAATACAGACAGCACCTGTTTTATTTTAACATTTAAAAAGCCTTAAATCTGGCTTCTTTCAAATCCTGATTATGGTATCTGAATATCTGAAACAACATACGGCAGTCTATCATGACGCTGCCGAAAAACTTTTTAATTCAAAAAAAATATTCGACAGGACATTTACGCTTGAAGATTATAAAAAGATTATCAGCACCAATTACCTGATGCTGCTTCATTCGGAAGATAAGATTTTCCAAAGCCTTTCCGGTGAGCTCGCCGGGAAGCTGCAGCTGGAAGACCGGAAGAAACTTCCTCTCATCGAAAAAGATCTGGCCAGCCTTTCCCTGGAACCTGAAAGCGTTTCCCACGACCTGGAATTTACCGGTGAAAATGAAGCATTGGGTGCTTTATATGTGATCGAAGGTTCTACCTTGGGCGGAAACGTTATTGCCAGACAGCTTTCCAAAACGGAGGGATTCGATGGAATAACCTTTAATTTCTTCGGGTGTTACCGGGAAAATACAGGACCAATGTGGAAGAATTTCAAAGAAGTGCTGGACACGGCAGTTAATGAACAAAACTATGATGAGGTATTGTCCGGGGCGAAGAAACTGTACAACTTCCTGCTGAACGTTAACTAATTTATATCATATACAATTAAATTCCTGAAAGATTGCCCAATTTTTCAGGAATTGTTAAATTTGGGAGTTCTCAACGGAGAGCGGACAAACGATACAAACAAATTAAAATAAATAAAAGTATTATGAAAGTAACTGTAGTAGGTGCAGGCGCTGTAGGAGCAAGCTGTGCGGAATACATCGCAATGAAGAACTTCTGTTCGGAAGTGGTTTTGGTAGACATCAAAGAAGGATTTGCGGAAGGTAAAGCAATGGATCTGATGCAGACGGCATCACTCAACGGATTCGATACGAAAATTACCGGAACAACAGGAGATTACAGCAAAACCGCAGGTTCTCATGTAGCGGTTATTACTTCTGGAATTCCAAGAAAACCGGGAATGACGAGAGAAGAGCTGATCGGGATCAACGCAGGAATCGTAAAAGAAGTTACGGAAAACCTGGTAAAACATTCCCCGGAAGTTATCATCATTGTGGTTTCCAACCCAATGGATACCATGGCTTATCTGGTACATAAAACATCAGGACTTCCTAAGCACAAGATCATCGGAATGGGTGGTGCTCTGGATTCTGCAAGATTCAAATACAGATTGGCGGAAGCTTTGGAAGCTCCGATCTCCGATGTAGACGGAATGGTAATTGCTGCCCACAGTGATACCGGAATGCTGCCCCTATTGAGCAAAGCAACAAGAAACGGCGTTCCTGTAACGGAATTCCTAGATGCTGAGCAGCAGAAGTACGTCATCGAAGAAACAAAAGTAGGAGGGGCAACCCTTACCAAATTATTGGGAACTTCCGCCTGGTATGCACCGGGAGCGGCGGTTTCCGTAATGGTTCAGGCGATCGCTTGTGATCAGAAAAAAATGATCCCTTGTTCTTTAATGCTGGAAGGCGAATACGGACAAAACGATATCTGCTTAGGCGTTCCTGCCATCATCGGGAAAAACGGAGTTGAGAAAATCGTTAATGTTACCCTTACAGCCGATGAGCAACTGAAGTTTGCTGAAGCAGCGAATGCCGTAAGAGAGGTGAACGGGGATTTGAAGTTTTAATTGACTAACAAAACTTAGATATTGAAACCGCGCCCGAAAGGCGCGGTTCTTTTTACAAATTATTCTTTATCGAGCAATACGTAAATTCTATTTAAAATCATCAGTAAAGTAAATAAAAAATGTATTATTAAGAAAATGCAAATAGAATTAAGAAAAAGTAAAAGTATTTTATTAATATTAGGATCTATAAATTCTACATTTAATCCATATAATACTAGTGACACAACAGTTATAATAGCAATTAAGATATTATAAGAAATATTTGCATGAATTTCATTAGCAAATCTTAATTTTAAAGCATCTTCATTTAAACTTCTTGCTCTTATCTCATTTTTTATTTTTCCTAAAGAATTATGTATTATTGCTAGTAAATTAAATAAAAATCCTGCTAAAATTGATAATGCAGTAACTAAGTTTGAAATTTGGGATTTAATTGAAATATTATTTATTCCTAAATAAATAGATACAATTAACGGAATAAATATAAATAAAACTAAGTCTAAAAAGGATGTTCCTTCTCCATTTAAGCTGCTTAAACTTTTATAATGAGCTTTTATAATTTTATTAATATTTATTCTACTAAACATTTTTAGGAACTAATTTTATTATATCATCTATCAATTCTCTGGCATTTTTAACTAAAGATTCTGTTGTTGGAGCTTCATTTTCAAACTTGATATTACTGGTTACGTCAATATCAGGCTGGACTCTATGCTGATTTTTGATATAAAAAGTTTTTTGTTTCCCATTCAAATCAAGTTGAAACTCCAAATCGGTAAAGCTATCGTCTAAACCATCAATTTCTATGGTTTCATTTAGTTCCTTTTTCAATAACCTATCTATATATGTTTTCCAGTTATCAGGTAATGAGGTTCTACTAGTAAAAGAAGTCCTGAAGGTACCTCTAGTTTGCTGATAGTTTTGGTTATTATTTATATAATCTTCTAAATTATTAGGAATTTTATTTTTGACTAATTCGACCTTTTTAAGTTTTCCAAATTGCATCATGTGTTCATAAACAGAAATATGTATAATGTTTTTAAGTTCTAAATTATTTTCCATATAACCTTCTTTTGCTAGAAAGCTGTTTAATGCAGGAGTAAGTTTAGTCTTTATTCCAAAATGTGTTTTACGTTGTAAGATTAAATAGCCAATCGATTTGTTTTTTGGAATATAAAAGTAGAAAAAAACGTCTCTAAAAGAAGCATGATTTTTTCTATCAACATCAATTAGAGTTGTGTTAGTTGCTATATCTTTAACTTTATACTTATCGCCGCTGACTCCACTTGAAAAGTATCCGTAAAATATCCTTTCCGAATCATTAGATGTGGGTATTTCATCTAAGGTTAAGTGAATATTTTCATTTCCGGCTCTATCTTTTAATTGATTTACATTTCTAAATATATAATCAAAAAATTTTTTTAAAAAGTTATAAAAATCATCAACGTTGTTAAATGCGCTTAAATATGCATATTCTTTTTTATGTTTAATTCTTATTGCATATGATGCTAAAAGTATTCTTTCATTCATTATTTAGAATTTCATGATATTAATATTTCAAATATAATTATTTAAAATTAAACGAATTACGGGAAACCATAATCAGATTATGATCTAGTTTCACAAAAAAAGAGCGGTAAAACCGCTCCATTGAAAAAATATCTGAAAGTTTATTAAATGTAAACACAGCCGCAGCCTTCTTCCCAAGGCTCGCATAGACGTTTCGGTTCAAGACATCGGCCGTCGCCGCCATTGATCAAAGATAATTCTTTGCGGACTAATTTTTTTAGGTTTTTCATAAGAATACTGTTTTAATTTGCTGATAACGAATATACAAATTTATTTTTTAATACACTATGATGTGATTTAATTTTTTTTATTTATGAATTTTAGAATTATCGCCTAAAGTCCTGTAACTTTTGTATCAGCCTTTTTGCCTGCTGTCCTGCTTTTGTTTTCACGTCTTCTTCCGTGTATCCCGCATTCACAGAAGTTCCGTGGAAATAAACCGGTTCCACATAATTCATCCCGGCATAATAGGCGGTCTGTTCCAGGTTTTTACAGAACTCATAAATCCTGAAATGATGTTCACCCAGCGTGTGATACTCACTTTCCGGAGCCCCGACGGTGAAGCTGGGAATAAAATCTTTCCCTTTTAATTTATCTCCTTTCGATCCGTAGGCAAACTGGTATTCAAACACCACATCGAACCACTGTTTCAGGATAGCCGGCATATTGTACCAGTACAGCGGATACTGGAACACGATCTGTGGATGTCTGAGCAGCGCTTCCTGCTCGGCTTTTGCATTGATGTTGTAGTCGGGATAAAGCGCAGACAGATTTCTGATTTCGATATCCAGGTCACTGTTTTGCAGCTCTTCCAGGATGGTTCTGTTGGCCAGGGACTTTTCAATATTCGGATGCCCGAGAATAATTAATGCCATGTATTGAATTTTTGTTTAAACTATATAATGTATAGTTGCAAAATTATTTTGAGTCGGTTACATTTGCAATACCTATCCGATTTGATAGTTTTAAAAAAATGAAAAAAGAATGCACCGGCAATTATGTCAAGGTAAACGGAAAGCTCTACCCATGTTCGGTAAGCCTGGCGATGGATCTGGTAGGAGGAAAGTGGAAAACCGTTATTCTCTATCATCTGAAAGAAGGCACAAAAAGATACGGTGAGCTGCGGAAAGAATTGTTTTCGGTTACGGAAATGACGCTCAGTCTTCAGCTGAAACAGTTGGAAAAAGACGGTCTTGTTTCCAGGACTGTTTATGGACAAAAGCCTCCGATCCGCGTAGAATATGCGCTGACAGATTTCGGGAAGACCTTTATTCCGGTATTGGAAGCCATTACCGACTGGGGAAACGAAATCGTGGATAAAAGTGGAGAATTTGTGGATAACTTTTAAAATATTGTGGATAAGTCAATAATTTCTAAAATTAGTTTAAATTTTAAATCAACTTTTTTTATTCTTAACTTTTTCTACTGTGGAATCTTGTGCTCAATTTCAATGAATCAAATGAATAAAGTAATACTTAATAAATTGATTTTTCAAGCTAAAATATCTTAATTGCTGAATGGTGAGAAATTTCAACAGATTTTAAAAAATACTTTGATTTTAATCCGATATGTTCTAAACTATGCGGCGGCTATGCTCAGCTACCAAAAACACTAAAATCTAATGGGGTTTTCATGTTTCAAAACTTTATGACCTTTTTTAAATCAGCTCGAAACTCATAAAAACAGCAGTTTCCGTAGAATTATCATATAATTTGGTATTGATTCCGGTGATCGCAAATCCTGCTTTCCGGTAAAACTGAATGGCTGGATAATTGGTATTCTGCGTTTCAGTTTCCACGATCCTGCATTGCAGTTCGCGGGCTCTACGGTTAACGTTTTTGATCAGCATTTTGCCGATACTGTGCCCCCGGAATGCTTCGCTTACCCACAGGCTTTTAATAAACAGGCTGTTATTCCAGGATCTGTAGTCGCAGATGGCCCAGCCGATCAGTTCCTCTTCATGAAATGCTCCTGAAGAATGCCCCTGTCCGATAATAGTATTCAGTTGTTCCGTATCTCCGGGACTAATTTCCCGGGTTTTGGTGTACGGCTGATCTTTTTCCCGTAAGCTGAACTCAAAAGAAGTTCCGATTTCAATGGCGGAGACAACATAAATTTTATCGGTACGGTAGCCATTCTCTCCCCATAAAAGTGTAGGATTTCCGATGAGTTTTTCCAGTTTTCTGATTTCCATATTGAATATTTAACGCCTGAAGATATTAATGAATACTGAGTTTAAAGTTCTACCATATTGTTATTTTGTGCTGATTCAAATTTAAATAAAATCTCATTAAAATCTCCTGATTCCAGGCAATTTTAGAATATTAAATTTTGAATTAATCTTATGAGGATCTCTTTCTTCATCAAAAAAAATTCAACTTGATCGAGGTCTTTAAAGACAACTTCGGAATTACTTTTTAGAAAAGACCAGTTCAGTATTGTGAAAGAAATGATCGAGGATTGGAATAAAAATTTAAACGCAAGGATAAACAAGGACGTAAATTTTATGCGATCAGAATAAGATAAACAAGGCCGTTACACTTAACAAAGTAAAACAAAGCACAATTTTTTGTATTTCATAAATAAGCGAAGCGGCTCTGTCTATCCTTGCGATAAACATCTTGCATGTTCGTTTTGATCATATTGAATCATTAAAACAGTCCTTAAATAATTATGTATTTAAATTTAATCAAAACTTCATACACCGAAACTTTCAAAACCCGTAAATTTGTTCCCAATAAAAATTTAGCGGATGTTAAGGAAAATTTCGGTTGCGGCGGCCATGGGACTGTCCATAATCACAATCAATGCACAGAAGAACAAAAATACTCAGCTGGAAAGGCCCAAACTGGTTGTCGGTTTGGTAGTAGACCAGATGCGATGGGATTATTTGTACCGGTTTTACAACAAATACGGCAACGATGGTTTCAAAAGATTATTAAACACCGGTTATTCCTTAAACAATGTTCATATTCCTTATGTACCTACCATTACCGCTTTGGGTCATACCTGCATTTATACCGGTTCGGTCCCTGCCATTCACGGGATTGCGGGAAACGACTGGACGGATAAGGAAACCGGGAAGAATGTGTATTGTACCACCGATGAAAGCGTACAGCCGGTAGGGACCACCAATGCCAAGATCGGGAGCCATTCCCCGAAAAACCTTTGGTCGACTACCATCACTGATGAGCTGAAGCTGGCCACCAATTTCCAGGGGGAAGTAATCGGGGTTTCGTTGAAAGACAGGGCTTCTATTTTACCTGCGGGCCATACGCCGAACGGGGCCTTCTGGTTCGACGATTCTACAGGTAATTTCATCACCAGCACCTGGTACATGAACGATCTTCCGCAGTGGGTGAAGGCATTTAACTCTCAGAATATGCCGGAGAAACTGGTGGCAAACGGCTGGAATACCTTGTTGCCGATTAATCAGTACACAGAAAGTGCGCCGGACAATTCGCCATGGGAAGGCCTTCTGGGGAGTGCCAAAACCCCAACTTTCCCATACAGCAACCTGGCGGCCGATTACCAGGCTAAAAAAGACAATATCCGTTATACGCCTTTTGGTAATACCTTAACTTTAAAACTGGCCGAAGCTGCCATCGAAGGCGAAAAATTAGGAGGAGACGATATTGTGGATATGCTGGCGATCAACCTGGCTTCTACCGATTACGCAGGCCATAAATTCGGCCCTAATTCCATTGAAGTAGAGGATGTTTATCTAAGGCTGGACCAGGATTTAGCCCGGTTTTTCAACTATCTGGATGCTAAAGTCGGAAAAGGGCAGTATACCATTTTCCTTTCGGCAGACCATGGCGGGGCACATTCCGTAGGATTTTTACAGGAGCATAAAATTACCACCGGCTTCTTCGGCGACGGGATGGATAAAAATGTCAATCAGAAACTGAAAGAAAAATTCGGGGTGGATAAGCTAATCAATGCGGTGGATAATTACCAGATTTACTTCGACAGAAAGTTGCTGAAAGAAAACAATATTAAACTGGAAGATGTCGTTGATTTCACGGTAAAGGAAATTGAAAACGATCCTTCCGACCTGTATGCTGTAGCTGTAACAAAAGTTTCGGAAGCAACAATCCCGGAGCCGATCAAGCAAAGGATCATCAACGGAATCAACAGGCAGAGAAGCGGGGATATTCAGCTGATTTCGCACGATTCCATGCTTCCTCCGTATTCTAAAACCGGAACTACACACAGCGTATGGAACTCTTACGATTCACACATTCCGCTAATCTTCATGGGTTGGGGAATCCAGCATGGCGAAAGCAGTAAAGCTTATTTCATGACCGATATCGCGCCAACAGTTTCCTCTTTACTGAAAATACAGTTCCCGAGCGGGAATGTAGGAAACCCGATCAGCGAAGCGATCGGAAAGTAAAATTCATTGTATAAAAATTAAAATCCTTAACCGCCTTGGCAGTTAAGGATTTTTTATGGCAGATAAAGGTTTGATTAAATATAATTTTGATTCGATTATTAAAATTAAAAATTGGAATTCAGATCGGTGAATAAGGATGTTAGATGGATTTTATTTTTGCATAATAACCAATGATCTTATTTGATAAAGAATAGTTTAAAAATAAGGTTGATAAGATAAATTTCCAACATTAAGCTTTCCTCTTCCGGCCTGTTAATCAGATTTCTACTTCGTTAAATGTAAATCTTACTGTTATCGATTTTCAGCACATTCTGTTTTTCCATTTTTTTGATGGCCCGGATGACTGTTTCGATCCGCATTCCGGTAAGGGAAGCCAGCTGCTGCCGGGTATACGGAACCGGAAATGAAAATTTCTCCTTAAAACCGAAATGGTCTTTAATGTGCCGCATCAGGATATGCAGTTTGGTCATCGGGTCTTTGAATGAAAACGGGGCGGAAGTCAGGTAGCGATAGTGCATCCGGTCTGCCGTATAGGAATATACTTTAAGGATAAGATCCGGCTTTTCCAGAAGGAGATCGGTCAGCCTTTTTTTTTCAAACCGTATAATTTCGCAGTCCGTAACGGCGATGGCATTTACCGCATATTTTTTTTCCGTAAACAGATAGGTCTCCGCAAAACAATGACCGTCAAAGGGAATCCCGTGAATAAATTCTTTACCGTCTTCCAAAAAGCTGCTCAGTTTTACAGTACCGGATTTTATTTGAAAATAATATTTTGGGGTGCTGTCTTCCTCGATGATTGTATCGCCGGAATGATAATTTTGCAGCTCAGCTCCGTACGAAAACAATAGGTTTTCTGAGATGATCATAGATTATTTTTATAGTTGATTGTAAATGTTAAAATTAATAAAATAACCTATCGCCGTAAAACCTAAAAGTACCACATAGATGCCCCAAAAATGTCTTATATGAAGACTTTTTAGGCTTTTAATGAAGATTTTTAGAATTTTAGGTTAAATAAGGGTTTTTTGAAGTATGGATAAAAGCCTGTAACTGCTATTGAATGGTATTCCCGAGTTGTCTTGCAGGAAAAATTTATGCATTTATAATGGACGGCAGATTGTGTAATTTAAAGAAAGTGGGAAAATAATTAGACGTGACGGGTTTCACAAACCTGTTACCTTATCAGAATAAAAAAAGCTGTCAAAATTTCTTGACAGCCTTTATAATATTTTACCTAGTCTTCTTCCGCATCATCTTCGTCATCCTCATATTGTTCGAGGAAGTAAGTGAAAGTAAAATCCTCCACTTCGTCTTCCGCATCTTCAAGGGTTGTCAGAAGATCCTCAAAGATTTCCAGCTGGTCAACGGTCATATTGACAAATTCGAGGTGAAGCGGCATTTCAAGTCCGCCCGTAATCACATCCGAAAGTGCATCCAGATTGTCTCCGAAATATTCCGGAAGCGGAAGTTTTTCTTTTAATTGCGCATAGAAGTCCTCGTAATCTCCTATGTCTGTAAAATCGATATATACTGTACTCATACTGAATTGAATTTCCAATTTCTTTTTATTAAAACCTGTCTGCATTTTTTACAGAAACCGGTTTCTTCGTCGGTCGGGTTTTTGCCTTCCGCAGCCCGCATGAAACACGTTTTTGCCGGACAGTGCTGCAAGCCCTGTGTATGCCCGAGCTCATGGATGGAGATTTTAAAAAACTGTTCGTCGGAATTGCTTTTATTCAGCCGGAAGTTTGAAGCAATACAGGCATTTCCGGGTCTGAAGCCAAGGCCAAACAGTCCAAAATCTTTTATTTTACCTTTGGTAGCACTGATGTCTTTTGATGTCAGCCCGATTGTTATAAAACCGTCTTTTGTATTCCTGCTCAGAAAAGCAATCGAAGAATCTGCCCGGTAACGGTTACGGGGTTTGTAATACGCATTCGGTGGAAAATCGATGGGTTCCAGAATGCGGACATGTGGGTATACTTTTCTGATTTCTTTCGCAAGACGCTTTACTTTTTCCGGTTTCATATCCTTAAAAGGCTGGACCAGGATAGTGATTGCTTTGTCTTCTTTTATCGTTTCCTGCTGTTTTTCCGAGCAGGAAATAATGAAGGCAAAGCATAACAGTACTACTTTGAAACTACTGTTTTTCAAAACTTTTATAATGGTTTTTACTTAGATACACTTCACCGTCTTTGGTAAAAACGATCCGGTCTGCCTGTCTGCTTCCGCAATGATAATTTACATCGGCTTCAAAATAGGTTTTGCCATCAGGCAGCATTCTTTCCCTGTTGCCGAAGCGGTCTCCGCCAATAGCTTTTCCCGGTGCCACATCACAAAGATTTCCTTTTGAAGGATTCCAGCCGAGATTTCGGGCCTGGTTTTTCGTGATGTAATAATCCGGAAGCCTATGGTTTTGTTTAACATACCGGATGACTGTTTTCTCATCTGTCAGCTGATCGATCGATTGCTGAATAGAATTCCGTGAATCGTTTAGTCCTGCTTCACTCACCTTTTCAGTAGAAACCGGTTTCGCGTCTGTAATGAAATTTTTGTAAACATACATTACAAATACCCCGAACAAAAGCCCTAGGCAAATAAAAAACAGCGGTCTCGTTTTATTATTCATATTTTTAATTTAACAATATAGCCGTGTAACAATGTAACAATGTATTAATGTAACAGTGTAACAATTTTTTTAAATATATCAATTATCAATATTTGAATAATTAACCAATTGCTGGACTGTTACATTAATAAATTGCTACACTGATAAATTGATTTAATCAATTTATCTCCATTCTTCCGGAACATCACAGATTGGAATAGGAACCATTTTATGCTTTGCAGCTTTGTGCATCCGGTCGAAAATCATGAATACTTCCTTGTCGCGCCCTTCATAATCCTCAACGGCTTTTGTTCCGTATTCTTTCTGGATCTTTTCAAGTTCAGGATAAGTGGCTCCGATCTGGTCTTCGTCGGTTCTTTCCGCATCCCAAAGCCCGTCCGTAGGAATGGCGTTTTGGATGCTTTCAATTAAATCTAAACCTCTGGCAAGCTCATAGACTTCGGTTTTATAAAGATCGGCGATAGGGGAAACATCCACACCGCCGTCTCCGTATTTGGTGTAAAATCCGATCCCGAAATCCTCCACCTTATTTCCGGTTCCGCATACCAAAAGTCCGTGGAGCTGACCGAAATAATACAGGTTCAGCATTCTGAATCGGGATCTTGTGTTGGCCAGCGCAAGATTATTGCTCCATCTTCCTTCCACATGGTCATGGACCACCTGCTCAAAACTTTCGAAAACAGGAGTCAGGTTGATGGTTTTGGATTGTACATTCGGGAATTTTTTCTTTAGGTATTCCATATGCTCCTGAGCTCGGTTCACCTGATCTTCTTTCTGGCGGATCGGCATTTCCAGCAGCAACACTTCAAGGCCTGTCATGGCGCAAAGCGTTGAAACCACTCCGGAGTCTACGCCTCCGGAAACACCGATAACGTATCCGTTTACGTTTGCTTTTACGGCATAATCTTTCAGCCAGTTTACAATATGATCGATAATCTTTTGGGTCTGCATTGTTTATATTTTTAGTCTGTTATTTATGATTCAAAATTAAAAATTTTGATGGGGTTTAATGATAATCTTCACGGCGAAGTTCGTACCAAAAGCAAATTCCATCAGGTTCGGCGAATTCGCCTGTCTTTACAAAGCCTGACTTTTCCAGAACATCCAGGGAACTTTTATTTTCACAATGGGCATAAGCGTAAATAACATCCGTTCTCAGATCGTTGAAACCGAAGTCGAGCGAAGCACGCACCGATTCCGAAGCATAGCCTTTCCCCCAATATTCCGGAAGGAAGCGGTAGCCAAGCTCATAAATGTTTTTATAGCCGTTGGTTTCCTGTGTCAAGAATTTTAGCCCGCTCCATCCGATAAGAAGTCCGCTCTCTTTTTCGATGACGGCCAGTCTTCCAATCCCGTGATCAAGATACTGCTGCCGGATGTTGCCGATGATCTTTTGTGATTCGCTGAGGTCTGAAACGGGAGGAACGCCGATGTATTTCATAACTTCAGGGTTGGAGTCGAGGAGAAACAGACGTTTGGCATCCGTTTCCTCAAGTTTTCTTAAAATAAGCCGTTCCGTTTCTAAGTACATATGCTTAAGGTTGATCAAATCCGAAGATGGTGACATTTGCCGGCCCTTTCTTAAGATCTTTTTCCCTGATAGGGTTTTTCATGATATTGAGAGACTCAAGATTGATGTTTGAAGAAATATCAAGCTGTTGAATCAGATTATGTTCCAGATTTAATTTTTTGAGATGTTTAAGGGCACTCACATCAATCGTCTTAATTTTATTTAAAGATACGGTTAATTGGTTAATTTTCGGGGTTGATTTCAGGGAAATATTTTCAATTTGGTTACCATCCAGATACAGTGAGGTGAGGCTTTTCAGGTTTTCTGCGGTAAAAACCGCAACTTTGCTGCCGGCACAGGAAATCAACTGAACTTTGTCCATATTTTTCAGTGATATCCGGGGAATATTGTTCTGATCCAGAATAATCATCCGGGCGTTTTTAAAATAAGAGACGTCTTCTACAGAAGTAATGCCTTTGTTCATCAGAAATAAATTTTCCACTCTTTCGGCTTCAGAAATGCTTATTTTCCCGTCTCTGTTGAGGTCGTAATTTTCAAGCACAGTCTTTTCAAAATTTTTATCCTTAAAAATAAGCTGCTGAGCGTTGATCGGGATAACGGCAGAAATAATACACAGTGCTGTAATTATTTTGTTTTTCATCATCAGGTTGTGTTTAAATCACTATTTTTGTACACTTTAATTTCGTGTAAAAATATGAAGATTTTCAGAATTACCGCCCTTTCTCTGGGATTAGTTTTAGCCCTGAATTCCTGTAAAAAAGAATCTCAGAACCCTTGGAACGTAGAAATTGCAACGCCTGCGGAAAAGGTGGAGATTACGGATATTTCCAGAGAACTCTACAACCCGGCTGTTTCTTCGGATCAGTTTAAAGCTAAATTCCCGTGGTTCCAGGGAACCGTGAGCGATGCCGACTTTGCCAAAAGAAGGACGGATGCCGGAGAAATTAAACTCTATAAGGAAGCCGTTGCCAAAATAGACCAGAAAAAGCTGCAGACGGATCTTCAGGATCTTTTTTCACACATCAAATATTATTTTCCTTCGTTCAAAAGCCCGAAGGTATTTTTGTTTTCATCTGCTTTACAGATGGTGCAGGACCCGATTTTCTATAACGCCCAGGAAAATCTTTTATTCATAGACGTTACCGGTTTTATGGGAGACGGAAATCCCAATTACAAAGGGCTGGAAATGTACTTCCAGAAATCCATGAATCCGAATAACATCGTACCGAAAGTAGCGCAGCTCTTCGCCGAAGGTTTTGTAAAAGAGTCTCCCGATCATCAGAAATTTATAGATATGATGATTCTTAACGGTAAGATCATGATCCTAAAAGACGCCTTTTTGCCGACATATCCGGAATATCTTAAAATGAACTACACACAGAAGCAATATGAATGGGCGGTAGCTAATGAAGCGAACATCTGGAATTATTTTGTAGAGAACAACCTGATCTTTGGTGATGACCATCGTCTTGAAGACCGTTTCATTGCGCCTGGACCATTCTCCAAGTTTTATACGGAGATCGATAACGAATCTTCACCGCAGATCGGTATTTTCACAGGCTGGCAGATCTGCAAAGTATATTTGAAAGAAAAACCGGATACCAAACTCCAGGATTTCCTGAAAATGGATGCCACGGTAATTTTCAACCAGTCAGGGTATAAACCGAAAGTACAATAAGAGCCTTTTTTAATTCTAAATATATTTTGTAATAGTAAGAATTGAGGGTTAATTTCTTATTTTTTATCGCTTAATAAGCTGAACATATTAATGTTAAGAATAGACTTCGTTTATTTGAATGAAGCACATTAAGTACAAGTCCATAAAAATCATGAAATAAAAATTTAGAACAGGATTAGACTAAACGATTTAAATTCAAATACCTCAACCTTCAGCACTGCCTGAGGGTTTTTTTTTCTTATGTTAATTTTACTACTTTGTATTGCATATTACTATTTAATCTATATATTTGTGGCATATAAATAATAACCTATGGAAAATGTAATACAGATTCAGAACCTCAGTTTTGAATTTTCCAAGAACAAACCTGTTTTAAAAGACATCAGTCTTTCGGTTCCCAAAGGAAGTATTTTCGGGTTTCTGGGGGCTAATGGTGCCGGAAAATCTACGACGATGAAAATGTTGATCGGAAGTATTCCCGATGAGCAGCACGCCATCCGCATCTTTAACGAAAAGGTGGATATGCTCTATCCCGACGGTTTTAATAAAATCGGAAGCCTTATTGATACGGCAGCTTTTTATGACCACCTTTCGGGCTGGGACAACCTGCTGGTTATTTCCAGGCTGAGAAACCTTCCGACTTCAGAATGTGAGCGGGTGTTGTATCTGGTCGGCCTGTGGGAAAGCCGGAATATGAAGATGAAAAGGTATTCACTGGGGATGAAGCAGCGCTTGGCAATCGCCATCACTTTGCTCGGAAAACCCGATCTCCTGATCCTGGACGAACCGGTAAACGGACTCGATCCTAACGGAATGCTGGAAATCCGCGAACTGCTCATCAAGCTGAATAAAGAGGAAGGCGTTACCATTTTTATCTCCAGCCATCTTCTTCAGGAAATTGAAAAAATGATTACGCATCTTGCCATCATTTCTCATGGTGAAATCCGGTTTGCCGGCAGTATTAAAGACCTTAATGAAATGTACCGCTACAATCGTATCCGGATCGGACTGAATCATGCCGAAACTTTCATTCACGAAATCCCCGAAAATTATTCCCCAAGATTGCTGGACGAAGCGGGTATTGAGATTACCGCCGAATCCAGGGAAGATATTACGGCTCTCATTAAAAAGCTGGTGCTGAAAGATGCGGAGATCTTCGAAATTAAGAACAGCGCAGGCCTTGAAGAATGGTTTATGGAAATCACTAAAAACTAAAACAAATGAAAAAATTATTAACAACAGCGGGTACGGAATGGCTGAAAATAAAAGGATTGGGAATTATTTATATGGCCGTTGTTTTGGGCGCTTTGCTTCCTTTGCTGATCTACGTTCCTTCATTTTTTATACGGGAAACGGTTTCCGAAGGTATATTGAAATATTCTGTCTTTGAAGATGCGATCGGTGGGGAACAGTTGAGATATTTCGTATTTTTTATCCTGCCCCTGCTGATTATTATTCTGGCCAACAGGATCGCCCAGACCGATCATAAGAACAACGGCTGGCAACTGATGGAAACGCAGCCTGTAAGCCGTTTCCAGCTTTATTTTTCCAAATACATTATCGTGGTCATATTGAGCGTGATCTGTATCTCTTCTTATTTCATCTTCAGCATCATTATGGCCACGGCAGATTATTATATTCATCCGAATGCTGTGAAGATCATGGACTTCCATGTGCTCTGGGCCCTTAAGACCTATATCAGAATGTGCATTACCATTTTAGGAATTGCGGCCCTCCAGCTCTGTATTTCCGTGGCTTTCCAGGGGTTTATCTGGTCTTTCCTGATCGGTTCGCTGGGCATCGCGTCGAATATTGCCTCGCTCATTCAGAAACAGTCTTTCTTTTTTAATCCCTATGGTTCTTTATGTACCTTCTGGAATGCGCCGGAAATCAGAAACCTGAATACTTTTATTTCCCATTCCGAGTACATGAGCGTTTTCTGGATGGTGATTTTCCTGATCATCGGTTATATATGGTACAGCAGAAAAGGCTTTAGAAATGCTTTTGGTAAAACTAAAAAACAGATGGTTGTTTCAGCCGCATTGTTTGCAGCCGGAGCAGGTTTGCTTTATTTTATCCAGCATCCGAGGGCTTATCAAAGCATTGCGGCAGGCGTTTCCATGAAAGGAACATTAGATACCGATCTTAAAATTGATTCCGTTAAAATCTTTACTTCAGATTTCCATAAAAAAATCGGAGCGGTACCGGTGGTAAACAATACCTTCACCTGGTCGACCAAAGAAAAACTTCCGCTGGATGAATACCTGATCGAAATCGGAAACAAAAAACTGGTCCTGGTGATGGGAAGCGGCGACTGGTTTGATCTGAATTTAAAATTTAATAATACCGAAATGGTGACGTACATCAAATCGAACCGAAAAGCTGATCAGGTCTACCGCGAAAAACAGGATTCTTTCGGAAGGGATTTCACGTACGTGCTGGACGATCAGCCTTACAACAACGAACCCGACAAGTTTTATGAAGCCGCTCAGGACGACTGGAACAAGAAGAAAAGAATTCTCAATGGGTTTGCCGATCCTTCCAACAATGCCCTTTCGGAGGAATATAAAACATACAGAAGGCAGTTGATGGCCATTAATTATTTAAATGAAATCAGCAATTACCGGAAAATGACCTCATGGAAAGATCCTAAGTTTGCCCCTCCGAAAGCTTTTGTGGATGATCTCAATGCCAATATCAGCAAGCCATCGTTGCTTTTAAGCAAAAACGAAAATTACCTTCAGTTTAAGCTGGATCATTTATTAACGGATAAAGATCAGTCGGTCAATGCGGACAGTATCCTTTTTGTAAAAATCAACAGGTTGCCGCAAGGATTGGAGAAAGACCGACTTTTGTCGAAACATTTGGCTAAAACCATGGAGCTTCAAACCGATAGCCTGACAAGGAACAAATTATTTGCGGGTGAAATTAACAACGTAAAAAACATTGATTACCGAAAAACACTGTATTCTAAGCTGGAGCAGATCAATAGGTCCCAAAAAGGCGCCGTATTTCCGGATCTGGCTTTCTTAAATGACAATGGAAAAACAGTGAATCTCTCCAAGTTTCGTGGAAAATATGTGGTGATCGATCTTTGGGCTACCTGGTGTGCACCGTGTAAACAGATCCGGCCGGTTTTTGAGGCTAGAAATAATCAGTATAGATATTATAGTAACATTCAATTTATTTCGGTAAGCGTCGATGAAAACCAGTCGAAATGGAAAAATTATCTGAAGACAAAACCGTCCGATATTCCTCAATTCTGGCTTGAAAATGCAGAAAAAGTACTGAGTATGTATAAAATCCAGTCGATTCCGAGATTTATTATCATTGATCCTGAAGGGAAAATATTTAACCTGAATACACCGTTTCCGGACGAAGATAACTTTGTAGAAATTTTGGATAAGCTGAAGAAGTATTAACTTTGCATCAAATTTAGAAACAAAGAGAAAGTTATGAGAAAAACTCAGATTACGATAGATGTAGAACTGGACGAAAACCATATCCCGGAAAACATTACCTGGAACGCACAGGACGGCGGTATTGAAAAGGAAGCGACCAAGGCAACGATGATTTCCGTTTGGGACGATAAAGCGATGGAAGCTTTGAGAATCGATCTGTGGACCAAAGAAATGCCGGTGGACCAGATGAAGATGTTCATCCACCAGATCCTGGTTTCTTTAGGAAATACTTATCAGAGAGCAACAGGCGAAGAAGATGTGGCCCAGTGGATGGAGGAGATCGCGGAAGAATTTGCCGTAAAATCTGCGATAAAAATGTAAAATTAATGTAACAATCTAAAAATGTATCGATATACCAGTGATTGCTAGACTGTTATATTGATACATAGGTAAATTATATAGCAATGAATTTCAATACAAAAGTAATACACGGTGGGCAGCACCATGAGTCTGCAACAGGTTCGGTAAATGTTCCTGTATTTTTAACGTCAACCTTTGCACAGAAAAGCCCGGGCGTACATTCCGGATATGAATATTCCAGAGCGGCTAACCCTACGAGACAGGCGCTTGAAGATTCCTTGGCCAGCATTGAAAACGGAGCGAGAGGACTGGCTTTCGGATCCGGTCTTGCAGCGATCGACTGTGTTTTAAAACTCTTAAATCCCGGCGATGAGGTTGTAGCGGTAGATGATCTGTATGGCGGAACGTACCGTATGTTTACCCGTCTTTTTGAAAAATACCAGCTGAAATTTACTTTCGTAAATTTTGATGATGTTTCAAAAATTGCGGATGTAATTACCGATAAGACCAAGCTGATCTGGGTAGAAACCCCTACCAATCCGCTGATGAAACTGGTAGACATTAAAGCGGTCGTGGAAGTGGCCAAAGGAAAAGATATTCTGGTCGCTGTGGACAATACGTTTGCTACTCCTTACCTTCAAAGACCTATTGATCTGGGAGCGGATATTGTGATGCACTCCGCGACAAAATATTTGGGAGGCCATTCTGATGTAATCGCCGGAGCGTTGGTGGCCAAAGATGCCGAATTGGGAGAGAAACTTCATTTCATCCAGTTTGCGAGCGGTGGAATTTTAGGACCTCACGATTCTTATCTGGTGTTGAGAGGAATTAAAACCCTGGCATTACGTGTTCAGCGACACTCGGAAAACGGAATGGCCGTAGCCGAATATCTGGAATCTCATCCTGCTGTGGACAAAGTAATTTACCCAGGACTGGAATCTCACCCGCAATACGAACTGGCAAAAGCCCAGATGAAAGATTTCGGCGGAATGGTTTCTTTTACCTTTAAGTCCGGTAAAAAAGAGGATGCCATTAAGTTTTTAGAGAAAGTAAAGGTTTTTACGCTGGCTGAATCTTTAGGCGGCGTAGAATCGCTGGCCAATCACCCGGCCCTGATGACCCATGCTTCCATTCCTGCCGAAAAACGTGCGGAACTGGGTATTACCGATGATCTGGTACGTTTAAGCGTAGGCATCGAAGATGCGGAAGACCTGATCGCCGATCTGGAAAGAGCATTTTCATAAAATAACTTGCATCACTTTGTCAAAGTTATATTTCACTCCTTTTAACTTTGACAAAGTTTTACCAAAGATTCACCCTTACCATGATAAGAAAAGCAACGCTTCAGGACATCGGGCAGCTGTCTGAACTGTTCGATCAGTACAGAATTTTTTACCATAAAGATTCAGACCTTCCCGCTGCTGGACAATTTTTAACCGAACGGATAGAAAACAGAGATTCCGAAATTTTTGTTGCAGAAAGTGAAGGGAAACTCGTGGGATTCGTACAGCTTTATCCTTTGTTTTCATCGACAAGAATGAAGCGCTACTGGCTGCTGAACGATTTGTTTGTCCAAAAAAGTGACCGTGGAAAAGGCTTTTCAAAAGAATTAATTGAGAAAGCAAAAGACATGGCAAAATTAACCGATGCCTGCGGAATTCTTCTGGAAACCGGAAAATCCAACGATATTGGAAACAAATTATATCCATCCTGCGGATTTGAAATATATGATGAAGTGAATTTTTATGAATGGACTAATAATTAATGTAACAATTTAATAATGTAACAGTTTACCAATAATTGTTACATTGCCAGACTGATACATTGTTAAACTTTTAATTATAACTGATTTTCAAAAATATATCCAGCGTTATTTAGATTTGATTCCATCTGAAAACTGGCTGAAAGAAATGGAAAAATCCGGCGAGAAAACGGCAGCAATTTATTCAAAGCTTTCGGAAGAGCAATCCCGTTTTTCGTATGCCGAAGGGAAATGGACCCTGAAAGAACTGCTTCTGCATCTATCCGATACCGAAAGGGTTTTCCAATACAGAATCCTGGCCATTGCAAGAGGAGACCAAAATGAACTTCCTGGTTTTGATGAAGACCTTTATTCCAACCAGTCCTTTGCCAGTGATAGAAGTCTAAACTCTTTAATCGAAGAATATAAGTTAATCAGGAAATCCTCCCTGATTTTACTGGAAACCATGAATCCTTCAGCTTTGGGCAATATCGGGAAAGCCAACGGAAATCAGATTTCCGCAGAAACCATCGGCAAGCTGATTGTCGGTCATAATCTGCATCATCTGAATGTTATTGAGGAGAGGTATTTACCGAAGTTATGAGATTTGATAAGACATATCATGCAATTGTGATCAGTGTTTTTATATTTTTACTGTCACTGACGCAGAATTGTGTTACTTATCAATACTTCGGAACAATTAAGTATCCGTCTTTTTTTGCCTTTCTGTTTGGGTGGCTGCATTTCGGAGGAGGCGGATTTTACGAAGGATATATCTGGCTGGCTAATCCGTTATATTTTTCAGGTTTACTCTTATTGTTTAGGATGAAAAAAAATATTGCTTTTTTCCTTTTATTCATTTCTTCCATATTAGCATTGTCATTCCTGGGTTTTGAAAATCTGACAATGACCAAAAGCGGAAGAATCGCTCCGATTGTTGAGTTAAGTTCAGGGTATTTTCTGTGGCTGGTAGCGATTTTATTTGCTGCATTTTCTTCAATATATCTGAGAATTAAAAATAATATAAATATCAGTAGGAACGGGCTTTAGCCCGTTTTCCCTGTAACGCCATTCATACGGCTTTAGCCAAAATTTAAAAATAATTTATATTTTTGGCAAAACAAACACAAATGCCCTTTATTAAAGTTTACATTCACACTGTATTTTCCACAAAAAACAGAACTCCCTATTTACACACTTCTACGTTAAGAGTCAAAGTCTGGAAGCACATCAAAGAAAATGCTGCAGCAAAAGGAATTTATGTAGATATGGTTAATGGGTTTTCTGATCATTGCCATTGCTTAATTTCGTTGGGTTCAAACCAGAATATAGAGAAAATTGTCCAGTTGATCAAGGGGGAATCTTCTTTCTGGATTAATAAAAACCAGTTGACCCGGGAGAAATTTGTTTGGCAGGATGAATATTTTGCAGTTTCCATTTCAGAATCCATGCTGGAGCCGGTACGGAATTACATTAGAAATCAGGAAGTCCATCATACAAAACAAACTTTTGCGGAAGAATATCTGAAGTTTAAGGAGAAGTACAACTTCGAGTAAGTTTCGGCTGAAGCCGATGGAATTTTTCTTTTTTTAAACGGGCTAAAGCCCGTTCCTATTGATATTATCCCATAATGCCATAAGATTTCAATATTTATTTATGATAAAATCTGAAGAAAAATCTCCATACCTCTACCTGTTTTTAAAACAATTCATTTGGCTGAAGTGTATAGAATTTTTATCTTTGAAAAGCGGGCTAAAGCCCGCCTTCAGTGAGTTATGGACAACATTATCAACATATTAAAATCCGGCGGTACCATCCTGTATCCTACCGATACGATTTGGGGAATCGGGTGCGACGCGACGAATATAGAGGCGGTCAACAAAATTTTTGAGATCAAGAAACGGGAGAAAAACAAGTCCATGATTATCCTGGTGGAATCCGAAAAAAGACTGCAGGACCTGGTGGATGTTCCGGAGATGGCCTGGGAAATCATTGACCTGAGCGAAAAGCCGGTGACGATCGTTTACGAAAATCCGCGGGGTCTGCCGAAAGAACTGCTGGCAGAAGACGGAAGCATCGGCATCCGTCTGGTGAAGAATGATTTCTGCAAAAAGCTGATCACAAAACTCAACCGGCCATTGGTTTCTACTTCGGCCAATTTCAGTGGTGAAAAAAGCCCGCTTAAATTTTCGGATATTTCTCCTGAAATGATTAGCCTGGTGGATTATGCCGTAGAAGAAGACCGCGAAAAAGTTTCCCGGTATTCCGGTTCGTCGGTTATTAAAATATGGAATGACAACAGGATAAAAATTTTGAGGGAATAATTTTTTATTCCACCCGGCCTTTTCAGAGTCTTGCTTTTCATGACGGCAGGATTTCTTTTTTTAATTCTATCTTTGCAAATTCAACGGTTAAATAAATGCGATGGACCATCAAAAATTTGCTGCAGCCTGGATTTCTGCCTGGAATTCTCATGATCTGGAAAATATCCTTTCACATTACTCGGATGATCTCATGATTACAACTCCGATGATTACTCTGGCAACGGGGGGTAAAGAAAGCACATTAACCGGTAAGGATGCGGTTCGTGACTACTGGCAAAAAGCACTGGATAAATTTCCGGACCTGCATTTTAAACTGATTCATTCTGCTGCGGGCGTCGGTTCCGTGGCATTGTTTTACCAGTCAATCATGGAGAAACACGCCGTTGAAGTGATGTTTTTTAATGAAGAAGGAAAAATTAATAAAATGTTTGCTCACTATGATTAATGTGAGAATTGATGCTATTTTAAAATGAAAATTAATCTTAATCAAAATAAAAATTTAAAGCTTTTCAAGATCATTTCTGAAGTCGCCGCCGGGAATAACCAGTCTGTATATATCGTGGGCGGCTACGTCCGTGATTTACTAATGAAGCGAAAAGCATCTACGGATATTGATTTTGTGACTGAACAAAACGGTATTGAACTGGCGCAAAACGTAGGAAAGGAAATTGATCCTAAAATGAAAGTTTCGGTTTTCAAAACCTACGGCACGGCTATGATTCGGTACAAAGACCTGGAGCTGGAATTTGTAGGCGCGAGAAAAGAGAGCTATACGGAAGACAGCCGAAAGCCGGAAGTGGAAGGCGGAACCATTGAGGATGACCAGAAGAGAAGGGATTTTACCGTGAACGCGATGGCGATTTCTCTCAATAAAGGCAATTTTGGGGAACTGATCGACCCGTTTAATGGCGTGGAAGACCTGGAAAAAGGAATTTTAAGAACGCCGCTGGAACCCGCGCAGACCTATTCCGATGATCCGCTGCGTATGATGAGAGCCATCCGTTTTGCATCGACCTTACAGTTTCAGATCGAAGAAGAATCACTGAAAGCGATTCAACAGGAAGCGGAAAGAATAAAAATCGTTTCCCGCGAACGGATCATGGTGGAATTCAACAAGATCATGCTTTCGGAAAAACCCTCGATCGGTCTTAAACTTATGGAGCAGACCGGCCTGATGAAGCTTATTATACCTGAACTAATCGACCTAAAAGGGGTAGAAGAGGTGGAGGGCCAGACCCACAAAGATAATTTTTACCATACTTTAGAAGTTGTCGATAATATTTCTGAAAACACGGATAACCTTTGGCTGCGATGGTCTGCACTACTTCATGATATTGGAAAAGCGCCGACTAAAAAATTCGTGGAAGGAACGGGCTGGACTTTTCACGGACATGAGTTTTTAGGTTCCAAAATGGTGAAAACCCTGTTTCAGCGGTTAAAACTGCCTTTGGGTCCGGACATGAAGTATGTACAGAAAATGGTAAAGCTTTCCTCCCGTCCGATTGCCCTGATTACCGATGATGCTTCGGATTCTGCATTAAGAAGGCTGCTTTTTGATGCCGGCGAAGACATGGAAGATTTGTTTACCCTTTGCAAAGCAGACATTACAACAAAAAACTCCAGAAAGCAGGAAAAGTTCAAGAAAAATTTTGAATATGTAGCTGTTAAAATAAAAGAGGTCGAAGAAAAGGATCAGGTAAGAAACTTCCAACCTCCGATCTCCGGGGAAGAAATCATGGCGATGTTTAACCTGAAGCCCGGTCGTGAAATCGGGATTTTAAAGGAAAAAGTAAAGGAGGCGATCCTTGAGGGCGAAATTGGCAACGACAGTGGGGAAGCCAGGAAATTCGTCATTGCTGAAGCAGAGAAACTTGGATTAACTTTAGTTTAAATGTTTTTCAGGTTATCCTTATAACGATCATTTTAATTTTCGACTTTTCAGTCTGGAAATATAGAATCATAAAGAAATGCAATTGGATATTTTATCTGGTTGCATTTTTATTTTTCGCAATGACCGTTCCTTTTATTTCCATTCATTTTGAAGTTCAGAAAGTAGTTGAAGATCAGTTATTTGTTGGTAGCTTTACCTATTATATACTTTCATCAGGTTTCCTGTCTGGTGACTGATCGGTTTGCTGGAATTATATTGGCTAAGATATAGTGTAAAGTAAAATAATTTTTAAATATTTGCTTATTTCAATCAGATAAAAACAAAAAAGTCATTTGGATGAATCAGGATTTGAATAAAGTTTATCTTTCAAGAAGAGTAACAAAATCATTTGATATTTGAAACTGGTATCGGAAGATTCACAGAAACTTCCAGCATCCGGCTTCCCACTTCCAGCTTGTATTGAAAACTAAATCCGGCCGGTTTCAAAGGAACCGGCCGGAAAAAACACAAATGATGAAAAAAAATAATTTTTCGTATTCGAGCAGTTGTCGAATATTAATTTTTATAGAAACCGTTGGTGGCGATTCCTGTATTGAAAGAGGTTAACAATGATCCGTTGTTGGCATTGTAAACCGATACTTTACTGTCTGAAGTGAAATTCTTCGCATCGGCGATATACAGTTTTCCGTCGATTACATTGAATCCGTAAAGATTCGTTACTCCCGTTAATGAAACAAGCGCCGTTGTAGGTGGCGTTGTTGCGGTAATGCTCATCGAGTACACCTTGCTGTAGTCTACGAAATAAAATTTATCCGAATCGATTTTCAGCTTCTGAACCTGGGGAATTGCAGCCAGCGTAGTTGTCTGGTAAGCTCCGGTCGCGGTATTGATCTTATAAATATAAGAAGCGGTATCATTAGAAGTAAGTACGTACGCGGATCCGTTGTATGAAACAAGATCCCTGATGATCGCTCCGTTGTTCGGTAAGCTTACCGTAGCAGAAACCGAGTTGCTGGAAGGATTGATGATCGTGATGGTGTTTCCTGTCGGATGGCTTGCATACGGTGGTGTAGAATCATAGTAAATACCATCGGTTTGTACCACGATATTTCCTCCGGCTTCCACAACTTTTTCCGAATAACGGTCGAAATTGATGCTTTTTACAAAAGTATTATCACTGGTATTGTAAACATTAATTTTCTTTACCGATCCGAAGTTATTGTTCGTTACGTAATACTGGCTTCCTGAAAACGCGATGTATCTAGGATTATCAAGGTTGGCAGTAACGGTAGCCTGCTTTTTAAAACTAAGCCTGTTTACAATCTCGATCTTGTTGGGTACGTTCATCACAAGGTAAGCATTGTCTCCTCTGAAGCCGATGGTTTGCAGGACATTTCCTAAAATTTCCTTGTTATTGTTTTGGGCATAAATTCCGTTTTGCATAACCGTGAGATCGTTGCTTACATACGAAACATCAGAAGTTGGTGTGGTGAACCCTCCTTCATTGGCAATGATAATACCGTTGGCATAATCCTGCTTTTGTGTTTCCATTACAATTTCATCATCGCTACAGGCAATGTTGAACAACAGCGCTGAAGCAAATGCAAGAGATAAAATTTTTCTGATTTTCATTTATTTTTATTTAAAAATTAATATTCAAATAGACGCTGTAATTCCTTTTGGGCAGCGGATAGAAAGCAGTAGTCTGATAGATTTCATTAAAAATATTGTTCACCTTGCCACCGATTGTATAATTCTTCAGGAAGGTTCCCGAGATTCCTGCATTCATTACAAAATACGGTTCGATGGCCGTACTTCTTTTTTCTTCACTGTCGGCATAGGTAAGTCCGTTGTACATCCCCTGGACATATATTTTCAGGAAAGAATAGCGGTAATCGATATTTCCGAAAAACTTATGGAGCGGAACATACATCATCTGTTTACCCGTCTCCACATTGGTGGATTTCGTGTAAGAATATCCGAGATTCGACCTCAGGCTATGTTTCCCGAATTTTCTTTCATATTCAATTTGAGATTCCAGGCCGTAGGACTGCACTTTATATGTATTTACCGGCGAATAATTCCCCATACTGGTAGGGATCCAGGTGATCATATCGGTGATCCTGATGTAGTAAGGTGTCAGCATAAGCTTTACCCCGGCGATGGTAAACTGGTTTTTAAGGTCAAACTGATAAGCTGTTTCAGGTTTCAGGTTCATATTTCCGCCGGGCTGCCAATACAGGTCGTTAAAAGATGGGTATCTGAAATTTTTAGCGGTATTCAGGTTAAGGTTATACCATTTTGTAAGATTCCAGTTTCCCGAAAACGAGAGCAGGACCGGTGAACTATAATCCTCAACGAAATCCTTTTTGATTCCCGCTTCAAAACGTAAATCTTCTGTTGCGAAATACCGCAGCAATCCGGCTAACGAACCTACCTTCCGGCTGACCTCTTTAATGCCGCTCATATAACCTTCTCCTTTGTTTACCTGGAATTCTCCAATGATGTTGAGATTCCATTTCGGACTCAGAAAATAATTAAAATCGTTCTTCAGGATATAATTTTTACCTGTTCCGCCACTGCTTTTGGGGTTGCTGATGTTGTCGAAATACTGGAAGTTTTCTTCCGTATAGGCAGCCCTGAAAACATTATTCAGCTTAGGAGCATTCCAGTCCCAGACCAGAAGGCTTCTTACATTCTGGGTTTCATATTTGGTTTTGGTCTGGCTGTCGAAAAATACAGGAAAATGCTGGTCTCCGTTGAAAAATTCGGAAATCCATGAAACCTGGTGATGTGGAGCAATTTTATAGGCTGCTGCAAAATTGAAGTTCGTATTGGAATATTCCCCGTTTAGGTTGATATAATTTCGGGATTCCTTCACCTCATAATCATTTTCGCTCACCGAGTAATTCCCCGAAAATTTAAAGCTGAATTTCTTGTTTGAAAAAGAAGCTTTTGCAAAGTTATTATAAGTGCCAAAAGAGGCGGCTTCGGAAAAAAGGGAAGCATGAAAACCTTTATTAAAATCAAGGCTGTTGTTGAGATGTACTGTTCCCCCGATGGCTCCGCTTCCATAAATAACGCCCACACTTCCTGCTTTTACATCAAGCTGGTCGAATCCCATCGACGGAATATTATTCACATCTCCTTGTCCCAGAAACTGAGAATTGATGTTAATACCATTCCAGACAAAAGCGGTGTGGCCTGCCCCGGTTCCCCGGAAGGAAGGCGAAGAAACTGCGCCCCGTCCGTTTTCTTTGATGTAGACCGGCGATTGAAAACGTAATATCTCGGAAAGATTCGCTGAGTTTTTTTTTGCGTCTTCCGGACTGATGCTGTTCACTTTATGGAAAAGCTTCACTTTGCTCATCTGGTTATCGAAAACATACACCGTATCGATGGTTTTCTCCTGCCCGAAAAGAAAACAACCGTAAGACGAAAACAGCAGTACTAGAGATCTTTTTATATCCATTCTTTTTTTGCCTTTCCTCCGAAGACAATTATTTAAAAAATTAGATTCTGGCAGGTCTCCTGACTTTCGCTTTCTACACCTTCCCGTTTGCACAGTGGTTTGTCGTAGAAATCTTTTGCGCGATCTACAGTTGCGGGGACAGTTCGGGATTTTCGCCCGATTCCCTTTTCATTCCAAATGATTGGAAACCAAAATTTTTGCAAAGATAAACTTATTCACCGGAAAAGCAAATTCCGAAACCGAATAACCCCGAACTGTGGTATGGCCACTATAAAAACTATAAGCAATTATAAATAAAAAACCTGCCATAAGTAAGCCTTCTCCAAATTCCCGTCTATTTCCTCACTCGTTCTTAAACCCTCAAACTTAAAACCTTTTAAAATATCAGGAGCTGTTTCCCGCTATCCGCTGTATCTTTTGGGTCACAACCTCTGCTCTGCTCCATCCGCAACCCAAAAGGATGCCGCTTCTATCGGGGCTAAAAACCATAAAAGAATATCTTGACGACCTTCAGCTACTATCGGAACATCAGTTTTATCAGGATAAAAAAAATAACAAGAAAAATATGCGCAAACACTCCCCTCCGAGCTGGAGGGGCGGATCAATTTTCAAAGAAAATTGAGACGGGGTGGTCTGGAAAGTATAGCTGGTTGAAGTAGAAAAATGGATAAGACCTTACAGGAAAGTAGCATCAAAATAAAACGGCAGCAGATCCTTGATCGCATGTACTTTCACCACTTCCTCATTCATGCTCGAAAAATAAAGATCGATATTTTCATGTTGTTTGGTTTCATACTCCATCAGGCTTTGCCGGCAGGCACCGCAAGGAGGGATCGGCGGATTTTTCTCATGGAATTCTTTCGGTCCGCCAACCACGAAGATCTTTTTGATTTTCACATCCGGAAAATTGGCGGCGATCCAGAACAAAGCCGTTCTTTCCGCACAAAGGCCGGACGGATAAGCCGCATTTTCCTGGTTGTTTCCCGAATAGATTTCCCCGTTTTCCAGCAGGACGGAACAACCTACCAGGAAATTGGAGTAGGGAGCATACGCATTTTCGCGCGCTTCTTTGGCTTTTCCGAATAATTTTTTTTCAATATCGTTCAGCTCGGTGCTATTCTTAAAATACTCGTAACTGATCTGAGTTTCTTTTTTCATATATTGTGGATTAAAAAAAGGGGGATAAAAGTACTTCTTTTTCATGAGCTGGGCAATATAGGCCTGTTCTTTGCAACTTTCAATTTTTTAAAACCAAATTAAAATGTTATATACTCCAATTAAATTCAGAAATGTTGAGTTGAAAAACCGTTGGGTGATGTCGCCCATGTGTATGTATTCCTGTGAAAACGGGCTGGCCAATGACTTCCATTTTGTACATTACGGCAGCCGTGCGCAGGGCGGAACGGGTTTAATTATTCTGGAGGCTACCGGAGTAGAACCCCGCGGAAGAATTACCAACCACTGTATGGGAATCTGGACGGATGAACAGGCAGAGAAGCTTCAGAAAATCGTAGAATTTGTTCACAGCCATTCGGAAAGTAAAATAGGAATCCAGCTGGCCCATTCCGGAAGAAAAGGTTCTACCTGGAACAATGTTCAGATTCCGGTAGAAGAAGGCTGGGAAACCGTGGCCCCGAGTTCTATTCCGTACCATCCGAAAGAGAGAATTCCGCATGCTTTAACGCTGGAAGAGGTAAAAGAGCAGGTACAGCATTTTAAGCTGGCGGCAAGAAGGGCGGCAGCGGCCGGATTCGATGTCATTGAAATTCATGCGGCGCACGGCTATCTGATTCACCAGTTTTTATCACCGCTTTCCAATATCCGGACAGATGAATACGGCGGAAATTTTGAAAACAGGATCAGGTTCCTGCTGGAGGTTGTGGACGCTGTGAATGAAGAGCTGGATGAGAACATTGCCCTGTTCGTCAGGATTTCCGGAACGGAATATGCGGAAAACGGCTGGAATGTAGACGACAGTGTTACATTATCCAAAATCCTGAAGCAGCATAAAGTAGATCTGGTAGACGTTTCCAGCGGCGGAAATATCCACGGTGCTAAAATTGAAGTGCGTGCAGGCTACCAGGTTCCTTTTGCTTCAAAAGTACGTAACGAAGCGGAAGCTGAAACCGGAGCGGTTGGACTGATTACCACTACAGAACAGGCGGAAGAAATCCTTCAGAAAGGAGAAGCCGATCTTATTTTTATTGCCCGGGAAATTTTAAGGAATCCGTATAAAGCAGTCCAGGGATCGTTCGAAATGGATGAAGACTGCTTTTTCCCACATCAATATTTAAGAGCTAAAATTTCTACTTAATTATTTATTATATATTTGAGAAACAAAAATCTTTCCGATGAAAATAGAAGACTTTATGCTCCCATGCCCGATAAAAAAAATATTCGGGGTAGAATGCTTCGGCTGCGGTACGCAAAGGGCTATTGTCATGGTTTTTGAAGGTAGGTTTACAGAAGCATTTCACATGTTTCCGGCAGTGTATACTTTATTGCTTTTTTTTACAACTGTTGTTCTCAATTTTGTAGATAAAAAAAGGAATTATGGAAACGTACTGGTTATTTTAGCAGCTCTGAATGCGATTATTATGGTCGTCTCCTACTTTTACAAACATCATTTTATAAACCATTAACAACAACACATAAAAATTAAACTATGGAACAAAAACTGCCAAATGCACAAACGGTGCTTATTTTAGGAATTATTTCAGTAGTAGGAACCTGCTGCTGTACGGGGCTGATCGGAATCATCTGCGGATTGATCGGTCTTAGCAAATACAAAAACGATAAAATGCTGTATGATAAAACCCCGGAGGCCTATTCGGATTACGGGAATTTAAATACCGGACGTATTTTATGTATCATCGGTCTTGTATTGGGAGGTCTTCAGATACTGTATTTCGTTTTCATGCTGGCTACGGTAGGCTGGGACGGATATATGCAGCAAATCAATCAGATTACCACCATGGGAAGAACAAGATAAAAATTAAGACCGCTGAAAAGCGGTCTTTGTTATGTTAAATAAAAAAATCATTAATAATATAAAATCATTATATTAACAAATAAAGATTATGAATAAAAATGATTTAAAGAGGCTAGTAGTAGAAGCATTGGAATACTATAAAGGAAAAGCAAATATAGTAGAGATATGTAAATTTATTTGGTCAAAATATAACCAAAAACTGGCTGATTCAGGAGATTTACTTTATACATGGCAGTACGATATGAGATGGGCCGGTACTCAGTTGAGAAAAGAGGGTATAATGAAACCAGCAAAAGAGCAGGTAAATAATCATTGGGAACTTGTCCAAATAAATTAGAGCTAGTTTCACAATTTAATGATTTTAATTGAGAATTACCTGTGTGAAAATAATTCTTTGACAGGAAGGTTAATAAAAATCATAAAAAAGTCCGTTTTCAATTATGAGACGGACTTTTTATATTGGATATTGAATTTACTTTACTATAAATTTTATTACAGAAGTGTCAAGCTTCAAAAGGTAGATTCCAGAAGGGAGGTTTTTAATCCTGATGGAATTCCTGCTGTTCTTAAAGGGTTGGCTAATGGTCTGTAATACTTTCCCCTGAAGGTTATAGATTTCCGCTTTCTGAACCGATTGTGTTTCCCCATTTACAAAAATTTCATTGCCTGAAACCGGATTATTGGAAATCCGTAATGATTTCTGATCGGCATCAGTTGTTGAGCTAATGTTCTGCGCCTGTCTTGACGTTCCCGAATAACAGGTCCAGCTCAGGTTATCAATCGCCACCCGGTTGCTGGCGGAATTGTTTTCCAGGGTTATGGCTACATTGCCGGAAATGTTGATGTTGTTAATGGTGGTTGTAGTGGCATTGGTATTATAAGGAACTGTTCCTACCGTATTTCCGTTCACTTTTACATTGAAGGTACCGTTTGATCCCGAAAACTTCAGCTGGGTGGTAACCGTCAGAGATCCGATTCCGTTTGCGGAACTGCCGGAAGTTAAAGATCCGTCTCTTACGGTAATCGCTTTTGAAGAGATAGTCTGGTCGGTTCGTGCATCGGTAGCCGTCCATGAAATTCCGTTATTCGTCCAGGTTCTGGTGAGATAAGAAGCTGAGCTTTCCGTTGGAATTGTTTCAAACGTTTCATTCGCACAGGCTGTAGAACTTGGCGGAGTTGTTGTGCTGCTGCCCGATGTGGAGCTTGGTCCCCAGATCTGGCTGACATAGTTCGGGTTATCGATAAACGGGTTTCTGTTGCCCTGGAAAGAATAAGAGGCATTATTACGGTTGATTTCCGCCTGTGAAACAGGATCCTGATTATGCCATGCCAGCAATACGTTCAGCTCCCAGGTCTGCAGTCCCGGAAAAGCCGAGCTTCCCAGCATATTTCCCGAAGAAAACGTTGAAAGCTTGCTCTGATATCTTGTTACGAAATAAAAGATCATCCGGGCCACATCTCCTTTAAATTCGTCAATCGGCTCGAATACCGTCCCTGAATATCCTGAAGATACGGAGTTTCCAAGCTTGGAGCCGTTTTTGGAGGTAAAGCTCGCAGTTCCTACTTTTCCGAAAGGATAATTGGAACGCATCCCGTTTACTTTTCCGTCGGTAGCCCTGATGAAATGAATATCTGAAACCATCGGAGCCGCTTCACTGAATAAGCTCTGCGGGACAAGATGTTCTCTGTTGTAGCAGTTTCCTTCCGTAGAATACGTTCCGCACTGGTTGGTTACGGGAGTGAATTTGTACGGGTCTGCTCCGGATGGTTTTTCAGAATAAATATCCAGGATCGAACCGTCATTTTCATAATTTTTATCGATGTCGGTTGTCTTATAGCCGGTCCATAGACCGTTGTACCCTCTGTCCTGATGGCCGTTTGTAATGATGGTGCTTAATGCGGTTTTCAGAGAAGCTCCGGAAAGACCGTTGGCCGAACTGTAATATCCCGAAGGAGCTTGGGCGTTTGTCAGCCCGGAAGCCAGGATAATAATAAATAATGAATTTTTCATATGAATATTTAAGTAGGTAAGATTACTATAAATCTATCAATAAAAAATTGCGAAATTGTTAATTTTAAAAAGAAATGGCTGAATTTTAATTTTTAAATGTATAAACTTTTGAAAGATAACCATTTAATTTTTATAATAACCATGCTGTTCATTATAAAAGCAAAAAAAGCCGATGCAATACTGCATCGGCTTTCTGTATATTTGATTAACTGAAGCCTTATTTTCCCGGTTGCGGCGGGTAGTTTTTCATAATTTCCATCATAATTTCAGGGATTTGTTTCTGTTTGGCTTTCGGACGGTCTACGGAAATTCCGCTTCCGATTCCCTGCCATACCAGTTTGTTGGATTTTGCATCCACCATGTCTACAATAATGGCCCCTTCATTGTAATTGCTGGTCCAGGTTCTGTTCATCCCGATTCCCCATCCGAAAGGACCTCCCCATCCCCAGGCTCCGTAAGGCGAGGTGGAGGTAATGTCGGTTACTTTTTTATGATTGGCTTTTACATTGATGATCAGATCAGGATTTTCACCCGGCTGAAGACCTTTTGCCTGAAGCTGCCTCGACAGTTCGTTCAGAACACGGTCTTTATCAATGTCATTCAGTTTCAGATCGTCAATTCTCAGCTTGTAGGTTCTGTACGTGTTGAAATTAGCCGTACTTGCATAATCGGAACGTACATTGAAAGGACTGCAGGATGTTAAACCCAGAGTAGCCGAAGCTAGCAAAATAAAAATGTAGCGCTTCATTTTATTTATTTTTTTTATCGTTTTTAATAAATGTATCGGTTTTTTTATCGTATCCGTAAGGACAATGTCTACAGCCACTTTTACAGCAATGTCCCCGCTTAAGGTGAAATTTCTCTGTAAAAACCTTATAACCCTGTTCATTGTAGTAAAAGTCTTCACCTTCTTTGATGTCAAAAAGTGCCATAGGTTAAATCTCTAAGTCAAAAAACTTTATATTTGTTATTATGATAATTATATGCCAAAAGCCTTTAAAAAAATTAAAAATTAACGGCATTGCTCTTTTTCCTTTTATCTTCATTAGGAACCCCGAAGATAAGAAAAATAACATATTGATCAACCACGAAAAAATCCACCTGAGGCAGCAGATCGAAATGCTGATTGTTTTCTTTTATATCTTTTACGTGATTGAGTATTATTATTGGCTGATCAGGCTGAAGAATGCTGATCAGGCATACCTGAGAATTTCTTTTGAGAGAGAAGCTTATGCGAATGAACGGGATTTGGGCTATCTTGATAACAGGAAGTTCTGGAGTTTCACGAAATACCTCTAAGTTCAGGGTTTAATGTTTAAAGTTTAAAGTTTAAAGTTTTTGGCGGTTAAATATTGTAGAGTTTGGTGTTTTATTATATTTGCAGAATTTTTCTTCACTTATATCTAATAATTCCCTGCGATGATGATAAACAGAGTATTGAATTTCTATATCCATATTTTCCCGATATCTTTGTCACTCTAAAAGAATCCAAATGCGAATCTTCCCGCACTGCATTCTAATACTATGTTTAAATTCCTACGGTGATGACCAACAAAGCGCAAAAGCTAATAACAAAGTTGCGTTGCTAATGAAATTTTTGTTTTAAACATAACTTCGGGCATCTTGTTAAAATATTATTTCTGATTATCCCATTCCCTGTCAAAATCTTTCTGAGTCTTTTCAGGCTCGAAATAATGGTTTCTATTTCTATCGATGTCGTACGCAATGGCTTTATCAATGAGTAAGCTCAGGTCCGGTATTATCCGGTCCGGAGAACCTTTTCTTTCCTGGCCGTTGGTATATACTTTCACCGCTTTGCCGTCTTTCATTTCCGCTTTGATCAGGAGGCAGGTTTCGATATACGCACTGCAGGGGCGGCCCGTATAAATTTCGCTGGCCTGGCTTCCGTCGTTAAAGGTAATTTTCAATTCGATATAATTCCTTGGCTGGGTAGAGTTGACCCCGTATCTTGCATAGCTTTCAATGGACTTTATCGTTTTTAAATACCTGATCGTATTCTGCCCGGCTTCCGGAATGTAACCGGGATACATAACGCTCTGTGTGTGACGGTATATTTCTTTTTCGATCTCGGTGTTCAGCATGTTGACCATCTTGTCGTTCAGCATATTGGGTGTATCGAACACTGATTTGGAAGGAAAGTAATTCCTGAAGGTAATAAAGGCAATTCCACCGCAAAAGGCAATCACAAAGGCAGCAATAAGAAGAGAAACAACAGTTTTTTTCATGGAAATATTTTTTAAGTTTAGTTTAACGAATTTAAAAATTATCATTTAAAATAAATTCGGAAATTTGCACCAGATGAAAATTCCGGATATCCATATTCCCATTGTTGAAATTCCTTTGGAGAACAAAGTAAAACTCTTTATGAAAAGAGAAGACCTTATTCATCCTCAGATTTCGGGGAATAAATACTGGAAGCTGTTCTTTAATATTAACCGTTATCTGGATAAACCCCCGGAAAAACCTTATATCATTACTTTCGGAGGCGCTTTTTCCAATCATATTGCTGCCGTTTCCGCAGTGGGAAATCTTGCCGGGATTCCTACGTTGGGGATCATTCGTGGAGAAGAGCTGAAAGATAAATGGCGCGACAATCCTACGTTGCTTTTTGCCAAAAGAAACGGCATGAACTTGCAGTTCGTTACCCGTGAAGAATACCGCCACAAAGAAAAATTAACCGGATTTTTGCAGAAGGAATTCCCGGAGGCCCTGACCGTTCCCGAAGGAGGAACCAATGAAGACGCCGTAGCGGGCGTAAAAATGATGTTGAATGATGAAACAAAAGATTTTGATTATCTTTGCACTGCAGTCGGAACCGGAGGAACCGTTGCCGGGATTTCGGAATACTGCGGAGACAATCAGAACGTTATCGGATTTAAAGTGGTGAACGACGATTCGCTGGAACAGAGGATCCGGGAATTAACCTCAAAGAAGAATTTCAGTCTTATAGATTCAAGCTTCGGGGGTTATGGTAAAATAAAGGATGAAAATATCCGTTTTATCAATGATTTTAAAGAGAAATACAGTATTCCTCTGGAGCCGGTTTATACAGGAAAAATGATGCAGAAAGTTTTTGAATTGATTGAAGATGGTTTTTTTCCTGAAGACAGCAGGGTTTTATGCTTTCATACCGGCGGCCTGCAGGGAATAGAGGGAGCAAACCGGATGTTGGAAAAACAGAACAGAACATTAATCGTATAAAGTAAAATTGGAAAACATGAAACACTCGGTGTTCCATCTTTCATTTTAAAACAATAAAAATTATAAGATGAAAAGACTTTTCACGCTCATAAGCCTTTTAGTTTTATCTACATTCTCCGCCCAGACCTGGGCTACTGAAGACCAATACATCCAGAAATTTGCAAAATATGCGGTAGAGGAAATGGAAAAATACAAAATTCCGGCTTCTATCACTCTGGCGCAGGGACTGCTGGAAACCGGAGGCGGGCAGAGCCGGCTGGCACTGGAAGGCAAAAATCATTTCGGGATCAAATGCAAGGAAGACTGGACCGGGAAAACGATGAAGCATACCGATGACGCTCCGAACGAATGCTTCCGCGTTTATGATGATCCGAGACAGTCTTACGAAGACCATTCCATCTTTTTATCAACAAGAAAGTACTACGCAAATCTCTTCAATTTAGACATGAAAGATTACAAAGCGTGGGCTACCGGACTGAAAAAAGCAGGATATGCCACCAATCCGCGCTACGCCGCGATCCTGATCGGTAAAATAGAGCGGTATAAATTATATGAGTTCGACAATACCAGTTCCAAAGAAGTATTGTATGCGGTCCTGAAAATGTATCCGGATCTGAAAAATGACGTGAGCTTTATGGCCCAGATGGAACCGGAAAAATATACTAAAAAGACAAAAGTACCGGTTACCGTTGAGGTTCCGTACAAGCAGACCTCCTACGCCCAACAGCAGAAAAGGGTAGAGCGTATTAAGACTAAGGCGGAAATACTGAATACGATATTAATTAAAAGCCACCCGAACGACGGCCTGAAATACATTATCATTCCTGAGGATACCAGCGTTGAATTTATCGCCAAAAAGTTCAGGATCAGTGAAAGCAGGCTGATGAAGTGGAACGAACTGGAAAGTGATGTGCTGAAGAAAAATGAGATCGTTTTCCTTGAATCCAAAAATTCCGAAGGAAATACGGCAACCTATACTGCCGCACCCGGCGAAGATATGCATGACATTGCCCAGAAATTAGGAATCAAATTAAACAAGCTGTACGCCAAAAACAGAATGGATGAAGGACAGAAACCGACGCCCGGACAGCTGATCTATCTGATTGATAAAAAACCAAGAAATTAATATCCGGCTGATATTTTTCAACCCTTAGAAATTGGATGTCCGAATGAAATTTTACAGCATAAAATCCGGGATTTACTGGATGTTTTTACTGCTCTTTCCTGTACAAATCTTTTCACAGGATCTGGATAAGTACATTCCGTTCCGGCAGGGAAACTTGTGGGGATTGTGTGATGCCGGCAAATTCATTGTGGTTCAGCCACAGTACCAGAGCATCAGCTGGTATGATCCGTCGGTAGGGGGTTTCCATGCAGAACAAAACAGGAAATTCGAAATTATAGATTATCATTCGGGACAGGTGATGCCATTTATTTCGGAACAGCCAGTTTTTGCGGAGGGCACCGATTACATAGTGTTTGATGGCTTTGGTTATTACCGCTATTCCAGGAAAACAAGGATGCGGCTCGGCGAATACGCAAACCCTGAAAAATTTCCTGTCCGTGACCGGTGGGTGGAAGACAAAGGCTTTTCAGGTACCCAAACCGGTAAAGTACCCACACTGACCCGTGATGACCTAAGTTCGGGAGACCTTGAAATGCTGAAACCCTATGAAGATGAAACAAAATACCGGATCAACTTTAAAGCTGATTATATTGAAATTCTGTCAGAAAATGCCCACATCGGAATTTATATTCCTAAAATCGGGAAAATGTACAGAAGCACACCCGATATTGCATATGTGGGATGGCAGGTATTCAGCGGAAAACCCTATCTGTTAACTACAGATTCTTCAGGATTGTTCGGCTTAACCGATGAATTTTCCCACGAGATTTATCCTGTAAAATATGCTTCCATTTTAATGATGGACCACCATCATCTGATCCTGCTCTCAGAACCTGATCCTGCTGACCGAGAAAATGTACGCTTTAAAACCATTCTTGCCAATGGGGTTACTTTAAACGGAAGATTTGAGCCTTTCGGAACGGTTTCGAAGAACGGCCATGCTTTTCAGTTATATTATACAATGATCAACGGAGTCAGGAATTATGCTGGAGAAGACGGAACCCTTTATTTCAAGGATTAATTATACAGAAAGATTTTAAAATGAGATACCAAAGAAGTTCGGCTTTATTTGATGAAGCCTACCAATACATTCCCGGCGGTGTAAACTCCCCGGTCCGTGCATTCAAATCCGTAGGAGGAGTGCCGGTTTTTATGAAATCTGCAAAAGGAGCTTACCTTACTGATGCCGATGACAATACCTATATCGATTACATCAATTCCTGGGGGCCGGCCATTCTCGGCCATACCCATCCCGAGGTTCTGGAAGCGCTGAAAATTCAGGCCGAAAAAGGTTTTTCTTTCGGTGCACCGACGGAGCTTGAAACGGAGATCGCAAAATTTATTACCGAAAATGTTCCGAATATCGACCAGATCAGAATGGTGTCTTCAGGGACAGAAGCATGCATGAGTGCGATCAGATTGGCAAGAGGCTTTACCGGAAGGGATAAAATCGTAAAGTTTGAAGGCTGCTACCATGGTCATTCGGATTCATTCCTGATCAAAGCGGGAAGCGGTGCTGCAACTTTCGGAAACCCGAATTCTCCCGGAGTAACTGTAGGTACGGCAAAAGACACCTTGCTGGCAAGATACAACGATATGGAGCAGGTAGAAGATCTGTTCAGGCATAACCAGGGCGAAATTGCAGCGGTTATTGTTGAACCCGTTGCTGGAAATATGGGCTGCGTTCTCCCGGAAAACGAATTCCTTCAGAAACTGAGAACCCTCTGTGACCAAAACGGGGCCTTGCTGATCTTTGATGAGGTAATGACGGGCTTCCGATTGTCTTTCGGAGGAGCACAGGAGCTTTACAATGTGAAGGCAGATCTGGTGACCTATGGAAAAGTAATCGGAGGCGGACTTCCGGTTGGGGCTTTTGCGGGAAGAAATGAAATCATGGATTACCTGGCACCTAAAGGAGCCGTTTACCAGGCGGGAACCTTAAGCGGAAATCCTCTGGCGATGAGGGCCGGATTGAAAACCCTTCAGCTCATCAAAAACGACCCTGAATTTTTCAACAGGCTTGAAAAAACCACGGAAACCCTTGATTTTGAAATCGGGAAAATCCTGAATGAAAAAGGAATTGCCCATAAAATCAACCGAAAAGGATCGATGATGTCCGTATTTTTCCATACGAACAGGGTTTCTAATTTTGATGAAGCCCAGGAGGCCAACCATGCCTTATTTAATAATTTCTTCCACCAGATGCTGCAGAACGGGATCTACCTTCCGCCGAGTGGCTATGAAACCTATTTCATCAGTGATGCTATTAAAGATAATGAGATCGATAGGACGCTGGAAGCAGTGAGAAAGTTTGAGTACTCTTAAAAGGTCAATAGTGAATTTCTCCGGGTGAATGGTGAATTTTAATAGATTAACGATTGGCTTGCGAAGCAAAATTGACCATTCACAATTCACTTGTCCACAGTAAATTCGTTCGGATGAATGATGAATTTTTTAATTAATTGACCATTGACTTGCAGAGCAAAATTCACCATCTACGATTGACTTGCATAGCAAAATTGACCATTGACCATTCACGCATACAATAGAAAAACGCAGTTTGTACTGCGTTTTTCTATTGTATGCATTATTTAATATGAAATTAATACTTGTGAAATCCTGAAAATTTTTGAACAGCTTATTTTTACGCCATAAAAGACATTCAGATCATGCATAAAATAATTAAAACAGGAGAATGGAAATATTCCGGAAATACCTATCTGCCGATCTTACTGGTGGAGCAGGATCCTGCACATTTGCCACCATCTGCATCCGTTGCTTTTTCATCAAACATCGGAAAAGACAAGACAGTCTATTATCTGCATTTCGGAAAATATCTGATCGATGAAAAAGGCTATGTCTCCTCCGACAGCAGTTCGCGCCCCTTTTTGTCCGTACAGGAAGCAATGGGCTATGCAGAGAGAAATATTGAGATTCTGAATTGGGATATGGATCAGTAAAAAATAAATAGTATTTATAAGAATAATATATTCTGTTTTTATTAATAAAAAAATGTATAATAAATCTTTAGATTGTGAAGTAAAAATTATATTTTTGCAGGAATTAAAAAAGATAAATAATTAATTACTAATGATATGAAAAAACTCTACATGAGCGCACTTCTTCTATGTATATCTCTGGGTATCTCTGCCCAGGAAGTGATTTGGCAGAAGGATATCAAATCCTCGACGCAGGACTTTCTTTCGAAAATGACTACCACTGTTGATCAGCAATACTTGATTACCGGCAGTTCTATTCAAGCCCGTTCAATAGGATCAGGGACCGTAAAACAAAACAATGGTTACGATTTTCATCTGGTTAAATTAAACCAACAAGGGGAAGAAGTCTGGGAAAAATACTTCTCCGGAAAAAATCACGATTTTTTATCGGCGACCGTCAATACGCAGGAGGGCGGATTTTTACTAGCAGGTACTTCATACAGTGGAAAAGGGCTTGATAAGAAGGATGAATCCAAAGGGGGAAGCGATTTTTGGCTGATTAGAATTAACGAATTTGGTGATGAATTATGGCAGAAAACCATCGGTAGTGCAGCGGATGAAGAAGCCCGGGCGGTGATCCAGACGACGGATCTCGGATTCTTTGTCGCAGGGAATGTTAACTTCGGCTCGGCTCAGTTAGNATTATGGCAGAAAACCATCGGTAGTGCAGCGGATGAAGAAGCCCGGGCGGTGATCCAGACGACGGATCTCGGATTCTTTGTCGCAGGGAATGTTAACTTCGGCTCGGCTCAGTTAGCGGATAAAGGCTACGGCTCCAAAGATGTGCTGGTGATAAGGCTGGACAAAAGTGGAAAGGAAATCTCGCAGCTCGTTTTAGGAGGAAGAGGACTTGATGAAGTAGAGAAGATGATTCCGACGATTGATGGCGGAGCTTTGCTGGGCATCTACTCCAGAAGTAGTGCTGGAGGCTCCAAAAAGTCTGAAAATTATGGTGAGGGCGATTATTATTTGGTTAAGCTCACAAAAGATAATAAGGTTGAATGGGAAAAGAACTTCGGCGGAAAAGGCGATGACCATCTGAGAACCCTGGCCATGACTTCCACGGGGTATCTAATTGGTGGAGAATCCAGATCAGATATATCGGGCAATAAGACCGTAGGCATTGAAGAGGGGACGGACCTTTGGTTAATCTCCGTAAACACAAGAGGCGAAGAAATCTGGCAGAAATCCTACAGTTTTAAAAACCGCGATGTTTTAATGGGAATGAGTGTGTTGCATGCTTCCGATGATAAAAGTACGAAAGGGATTTTGTTGGGTGGCTATACGCAGGCGGAGGGCAGGATCGAAGCTGACGATGAAAAATTCTGGATGCTGTACCTGGACCAGAACGGCAATGAGCAATGGCGAAAGCACGTGAAAGGAGAATCAAGTAAGAGAGAAGAAAGATTGTCTGATATAAAACTGAACCGTGACGGCTCGATCATTCTGGCTGGAACTAGTGCCGAAGAACTTGGCAAAGAGAACTGGAAGATCGTGAAACTGGGCGACAAGCAGATTGATCAGCTGATTGAGAAGCAGGATATTAGGATTTATCCGAATCCGGTGAGTGATTACGCATATGTTGAAGTGGGATTTGATTTTAAAGAAGTGGAAATCGTAATGTACGATATGGGCGGAAGACAGCTTCAGAGCATTAAGACAAAAAACAAAGTAACCAAACTCAATACGCAGCCATTAATTCAGGGGGCATACCTGGTATCGGTAAAGACGGATTCAGGGAAGACGGCAAGTGCGAAATTAATAAAAAAATAAATACACATTTAAATGAAAAAGTATATAATACCAGTTTTATTACTGGGTAGTATTTGTATAAGTGCCCAGAATAATACATTAAAAGAAGGATTTATAAATAATATAAAAAGCCCACAAATTACGGACTTTATAAGGTACGGTAATATTCCAATTAAGAAAAATGTGGGGGAATTGGATTTAAATATTCCATTATTATCAATACCAACCCAAGACGGTAATACTATTGATATTTCACTTGCATATAATGCCTCAGGGTTTATCCCAAGCAAAAAATCAGGACTTGTAGGTTTTAACTGGAGCTTGATGGCTGGTGGAGTTATTACAAGAGAAGTGAGAGGTGAGGCAGATGATCAGTTAGGCTCTCCTCAGACCCTGAATGGAATAAACGGGCGTCACGAGCATGGATACCTGGCAGGAATTCGGCAATTTGGATCTAATGTAAATTTATTGCCAACAGACAATGATCTTAATAATTTTGCCAGTCCAAAAATGACACCAGCCTTGGATAATCAGGATGACGATTTTTATGAATTCAGGCTCAAAGGATATCCCGACGATAATACTACCCGTTATGAAACAACACCTGATATGTTTTCATTTAACTTTAATGGAATTTCAGGGAAATTTTTTATAGCTCCCAATGGCAATGTTGAAGTTACAACTTCAGAACCTCATAAATTATCCGTAGATCTGTCAGGAGTAAGTTCTCAGCCTTATGTAAACTATTGTACTCCTCGATATGAGTCGGAAATTAAGATCACTGATGAACTTGGTAATAAATATTATTTTGGAAAGCAGGGTAAAAATATAGAATATTCCGTTTTTCTCGGAACCGATGCCAATGGTGACAACTCCAGTAACTTACCTGTGATTAATAGTTGGTATTTATACAAAATGGAGTTTACGAACGGGGAGACTGTAAATTATAATTATCAAGAAGATAATCTGCCTATAAATGGGAGTGGAAGTTCTTTTTGCCATGTCCAGCCACTCCAATTTTGGAAACCTCTCACTCAATATGCGGAAACAAAAAAGCTCTTGGACTTTAATGTACATGTTAATGAGTATGGTAAAGGCGTCTCTACTGACCAACAAGCTTGGGGAATGGAATATACCCACATGACTGCTGAATATTCGTCAGGATATTCAAATGTTTATTCAATAATAAAGAAAACACTGCTTTCTAACATAGTATATAAAGGCACAAAAATAAATTTTGTGTATTCTGACCAGAATAATTTATATAAAAATGTCGATATTTTTGGTAGTAGCGGTTCGGCTACTCCCATGACCAAGCCAAATCAAAAAAAATTAGACAGAATTGAAGTATATCATCAGAATAACCTTATTAATGACATTAATTTCACTTATGATGTCTACAATACACAATATCCACGTATTTTCCTAAAAAATATACAGGAAAGAGGAAAGACTCCCTATGCATTATCGTATGATGCAACAAATGCTACAGGCACTCCGATTCCCCATACCTGTGCATTGGATTATTGGGGATATTATAATGGGAAGCTAACAAATGACCCATATTTTTCAACACCCAAATTAGTACCAGGGGTTAATTATTACAGCAATGGTGATTTTCAGTATACCACCGATGTTAGGGAGCCGAATTTTGATTATGCTAAAATGTATGCACTGACAGGAGTTACCTATCCTACAGGTGGAAGCTCTATTTTCGAATATGAACCTCATCAATATGGACAAAGGCTGGAGAGACGTTCCAATAATGGGTTCATTCCTGCATTATATGCCGTGACAGGAATAGCTGGTGGAACAAGGATTAAAAAGATTTATGATGTTGATTCCAGCACTAATCAAAATATCCGTGAATTCTTTTACAGCAATGATCTGAACCAAAGTTCGGGAATACTAATGGATTGGCCCAGATATTTCTTTAAAATACGTAAGCAAATTAATAATTCAGCTGTATTTCCAGTTGCCGTAGATGAAACTGTTATTTATCAGGTTTCATCCGGATATTCAAAAAATTTATTTGAAAGTTCCGTAATAAATTATTCTAAGGTTACCGAAAAGCTCACTAATAAAGGGAGCATTATTGATTATTACACCTCTTATATTGATAAGCCGGACCGGTACATCTACTATTCTAATTTCATGACACAATTAACGAACGGTACCTACACACCTTCTCCTTCGTCCATTAATATTTTTGTAATGCCTGATGATACGAGCATTGAAAGAGGTAAACTCTCGAAAAAACTTGTTAGAGACGAAAACAATAATTTATTGGAAGAAACGAATATTACCTATAATGATAATCCTAACAGATACGATAAATTCCATCTTTCCATTAATATTTCTAACGCGTGGGCACAAAAGTTAAAAACGTATTATTATAATGATTTCGTAAGTTCCAATATTACAAAAAAATATTTTGGAAGTAATATTTTGCAAACAGAAACGAAATATTATTATGATAATCCCAATCATAATATGTTGACTAAGATGAAAACAAATTTTGAAAATGGAACTGTACAGGAAACATCTTATAAATACGCTGATGAAAAAGCAAATCAGTTTTTAATTGAGAAAAATAAATTGGGCATTCCATTAGAAATCACCACAGTCAAAAAAAGTGATGTTTTAGATGCTGGCAAGGTCATCTCGAAAGTAGAAACGCTATATCCCTATTCTTATAGCCAGGCATTGACGACCACTACTGGATTTGCTTTACCGATTTCCGTGATATCTACTGATCTGCAAAATAACAGTGATACAGAAGTTACGTATAAATATTACGATGCAAAAGGAAATCCAAGACAATATATTAGCAAATCCGGAATTCCAACAGCGATTATTTGGGGTTATAATGGAAGTAGGCCTATTGCAAAAATAGAGGGTGCTACTTATCTACAGGTATTAAATTTAGAGAATGCTATTGTAAGTGCTTCAGATACTGATGCCGCTGCAGCTCCCGGAAACGATGAAACGGCCTTACTCAATGCATTGGATGCATTTAGAAAAGATCCTACACTAGCTAACTATCAGGTTACTACCTATTCCTATGATCCGCTTATCGGCGTAAGAAGCATCACCCCGCCTTCAGGAATAAGGGAAGTCTACATTTACGATGCAGCTAATAGATTAAAGGAAATAAGAGAAGATAACCAATTCGGTAAAATCCTGAAAGAATTCAAATACAATTATAAAAACTAATACCGATGAAAAAAATAGTAATTCCCATAGGCACGATCCTGTTATCAGGATTTGTGCAGGCCCAGCTTACTTCTACAGAAAACTATGTACAGAGCAGGACATATCTTGAACCTGTTACCACGAGCAGCACCACGGCAAAACAGATCGAGACGGTCCAGTATTTCGACGGGCTGGGCCGGCCCAAGCAGATTGTGAATGTAAAAGCAACTCCACAAGGGAAAGATTTGGTAACCCCTATTTTATACGACGGCTTCGGAAGACAGATTATGGATTACCTTCCTGTTCCACAGCAGGGAACAAATAACGGAGCCATCTACTCCCAGCAAAATTCCGGATATTTTCCTGTAGGCGACCCTAGCGGAATCTATGCGAATGAAAGGCCTTTTTCTGAAAAAGTTCTGGAAAGCTCCCCCCTGGACCGGATCCTCCAGCAGAAGCAGGTCGGAACAGCCTGGGAAACGAAGCCGATACAGTTCGGGTATGATGCCAATACAACCGGTGATGCGGTAAAAAAATACACCACGGTTACCACTTGGGTAAACGGTGCCACCAGTTCGGTTTTAAGCCAAAGCACAAATTATGGGACAGCCCAGCTGTATAAAAATACCGTTACCGATGAAGACGGGAATGTCACCATCGAGTTCAAAAACGGGGAAGGGCAGGTTCTTCTGGTCAGAAAAATGATCACTGATACCGAAAAGGCGGATACCTATTATGTCTACAACGAATACAACCAGCTGGCTTTTGTAATTTCCCCGAAAGCGGCTGTGGAAGCGGATCCCAACACGGTACTTGGCGATCTCTGCTACCAGTACAAATACGATGGTAAGGGAAGGCTTGTCGAAAAGAAACTTCCCGGAAAAGGCTGGGAGTATATTGTATATGACAAAGCAGACCGTGTATTCCTGACCCAGGATGCCAATATGAGACCTTCAGGAAATTGGCTGCTTACCCGTTATGATAAGCTATCTAGGGTTGTTTATACTGCCATAGCAGGCATAGGAAGTACTTATATAAGAAAAGATATCCAGGATGCTGTAGACTTCCATTCTGTAACGGCATCTTCTCTAACAGAGGAAAGGACAAGTACTGTAGGCTTTACGAAAAGCGGAATGGATATTTATTATGGAAACAATACCTTTCCTACTAATGCGATTCTCCAGGTTTTGAGCGTTAATTATTATGATACCTATCCTCCGGGAACCCCGGCGATTCCTACCCAGATTTTAGGACAGGATGTTTTGCCGCAGGATGCCCAGAATTCTCCCGTAAGTACCAAAAGCTTACCGGTGGCTTCGTATGTTAAAAACATTGAAGACGATAACTGGACCAAAAACTACACCTGGTATGATAAAAAAGGAAGAACCATCGGTACCCACTCCATCAATCACCTGGGCGGATATACCAAAACCGAAACCGAGCTTGATTTTGCAGGGGTGGCCCAGAGAACCAATACGTATCATTTGAGAAAGCAGGGCGAAGTCGGGGTAACGCTTCAGGAAAGATTTGTCTACGACACCCAGAACCGGCTGCTTCAGCATTACCATAAAGTAGATGATCAAAATGAAGTGCTTCTTGCGGATAATACCTATAACGAACTTTCCCAGCTTACGAACAAAAAAGTAGGAAATAATCTTCAGAGCATCGATTATGCTTATAACATCCGTGGCTGGCTGACCTGGATCAACCGAGACCAGATGTCGGCTCCGGACCTTGGCGGCAAGCTGTTTTCCTATAAGATCAAATACAATGAAAAGGAAGGAATCACCAGTCCTGATCCGGTGCAGTTCCCGGGTAAAGAAGTGAAAGCAAAATACAATGGGAACATTGCAGAGGTGGACTGGCGAAGCATGGAGAATATTGGGAGCAACCCTTCCACGACACCCAAGAGATACGGCTATGTGTACGATAAGCTCAACAGGCTGACGGCCGGATTTTACCAGACCC